>JAHEYC010000091.1 GCA_023251775.1 Sphingobacteriaceae bacterium
GAAATTTACTTTACAACATAACGATCCCAATTCAAAAGCCCGCGCAGGTTTAATAGAAACCGATCATGGATCAATTGAAACGCCCATTTTTATGCCGGTTGGAACTGCGGGAACTGTAAAAGCCGTAAAGCAAACCGAATTAGAAACGGATATTAAAGCGCAAATTATTTTGGGGAATACATACCATTTGTATTTGCGTCCGGGCTTAGAAACTTTACAACAAGCAGGAGGCATACACAAATTTAATTCGTGGAATAAACCAATTTTAACTGATAGCGGTGGATATCAAATTTTTTCGTTGACCGATCAACGTAAATTAACTGAAGAAGGCGCTACATTTCAAAGTCACATCGACGGAAGTAAACATGTATTTACACCCGAAAATGTGATGGATACGCAAAGAATTATTGGCGCAGACATTATTATGGCTTTTGACGAATGCACGCCTTATCCATGCGAATATAAATACGCAAAAGATTCCATGCGCATGACACATCGTTGGCTCGACAGATGCATTAAACGTTTTGATGAGACCAAACAATTGTATGACTACGAACAAGTTCTGTTTCCTATTGTACAGGGAAGTGTTTATAAAGATCTGCGCAAAGAATCGGCCGAATATATTGCTTCTAAAAACTGTTTTGGAAATGCTATTGGGGGATTAAGTGTGGGAGAACCTGCAGAAGATATGTACGAAATGACGGGTTTGGTATGTGAAGTTCTTCCGGCGTCGAAACCTCGCTATTTAATGGGCGTTGGAACTCCTGCTAATATTTTAGAATGCATTGCTTTAGGAATTGATATGTTTGATTGTGTGATGCCAACACGAAACGCACGACATGGTTTATTATTTACGAAAAACGGATTGATCAATATCAAGAACGAAAAATGGAAAAATGATTTTTCGGTAATTGAAGAAGGTGGCGCGAGCGAAGTTGATACACGCTATTCAAAAGCATATTTGCGTCATTTATTGGTTTGTGGAGAACAATTAGCCGCGCAAATAGCAAGTTGTCATAATTTGGCGTTTTACTTATGGTTGGTGAAAGAAGCGCGCGCTCATATCATCAATGGAACTTTTGCCGAATGGAAAAAAGAAATGGTTGTAAAAGTATCTGCACGTTTATAAATGCTAACGATATTAGATAAATACATTTTAAAAAAGTTCTTCAAGACCTTTATTGTATCAATTACCCTGATACTTCTCATTTTTATTGTATTTGATATTAAAGAGAAAATTCCAACGTATACACAAGGAAATATTCCGGTAAAAGAGATCATCACCAATTATTATTTGATGTTCATTCCATATTATGCGAATTTATTCAGTCCGCTTTTTACATTTATTGCCGTGATATTTTTCACAGCAAAAATGGCGCAGCAAACCGAATTTGTGGCCATTTTAAGTTCGGGCGCAAGTTTTGGACGAATTATGAGACCATACATGATGGGCTCGTGCTTAATTGCATTTGTTTCTATTACAGCTAATCATTTCTTTTTACCCAAATTTACCAAGGTAAAAATTGCTTTTGAGGATAAATGGATCAATAATAATTATGTGAATGATGAAAATAATATCCATAAAAAAATTGGTGTGAACGAGATCTTGTATATGCGAGATTATGATAACCGAATTAACACCGCCACAAAAATTAGCATTGAAAAGATCGTAAATAATAAACAAACCGATTTTTTGGAAGCAGAAACAATGGTTTGGGATAGTGTTGGAAAAGAATGGACCTTGATAACGGTGACCGAGCGTAAATTAATTTTACAAGACAGATTAGATACTTTAAAAAATCAAAAACCACTTTATAGTCAAACTGTAAAGAATTATCCCACCAAAAAAATAAAAATAGAATTTACTCCCGCCGATATGTGGCGTTACGAAAGTAAAGTGGAAGTAATGCCTTATTTTGAATTGAAAGATTACATAGCTCGCGAAAAACAAAGAGGTTCCGATATGATCCCCTTCTTTGAAGTAGAAAATCATCGCCGCACCTCCTTCCCTATTGCTACCATAATTTTAACGGTAATGGGCGTTTCCATTTCTTCCCGAAAAATTAGAGGTGGGGTTGGTCTGCAAATAGCACTAGGCTTGCTTTTGAGCTGCATTTACATAATGTTGATGTACGTTTTTACAACCATAGCCACAACGGGTTTTGCCTCGCCATTTATTGCAGTTTGGACACCTAATTTTATATTTACTTTCGTAGCTTTGTATTTCTATTCAAAAGCTCAGCGCTAATGAAGTATTTGATCAAAAATATTAATATTGTAAATGAGGGCGAGATCTTTACCAATGATGTATTGATAGTTGATGAACTTATTTCAAAAATTGATCGTGTAATTGATAATGATGTAAATGCTACCGAAATTAACGGCGAAGGTTTTATTTTAATGCCGGGTGCCATTGATGATCAAGTACATTTTCGTGAGCCTGGCTTAACACACAAAGGAGAAATTTATACCGAAGCAAAAGCAGCGGTAGCAGGTGGAGTTACAAGTTATATGGAAATGCCCAATACCGTTCCGCAAGCCACCACTTTAGAAGAGCTCGAAAAAAAATATAGTCGCGCTGCGCAATGTTCGTTAGCTAACTATTCATTTTTACTTGGCGGTACCAATAAAAACTTAGAAGAAGCATTAAAAGCTGATTTCACAAAAATATCTGGGCTCAAATTATTTTTAGGTTCTTCAACCGGCGATATGCTTGTTGATAATGAAAAAGCAATAGAAGCATTTTTCTCAAAAATAAATGCGGTCATCTCTGTTCATTGCGAAAATGATGTGATGATCAAAGAACGCCAAAAACAGATCATTGAAGAATACGGCGAAGATATTCCGGCTTACTTCCATCCTATCATTCGCAGCGAAGAGGCTTGTTACAGTTCCAGTCGCCATGCGGTTGAATTAGCAAAAAAACATAATACGCGTCTTCACGTTTTTCATTTATCAACTGCAAAGGAATTGAGTTTGTTCACTAATAAAATTCCATTAAAACAAAAACGCATTACGTCGGAAGTTTGCATTCATCACCTTTGGTTTTGCGACGATGATTATAAAACAAAAGGTAATTTCATAAAATGGAATCCTTCGGTTAAAACAGCTTACGATCGCGAAAAATTATTTGCTGCCATGTTAGATGGAACTATTGATGTGGTTGCAACTGATCATGCGCCGCATACTTTCGAAGAAAAAAGTCAGGCGTATTTAAAAGCCCCAAGTGGCGGACCCTTAATTCAACACAGCATTCAAGCCATGTTAGATTTTTACGATCAAAAGAAAATAACTTTGCCAATGATCGTACAAAAAATGAGTCATAATGTGGCCGATCTTTTTAATATCGAAAAACGAGGATATATTCGCGAAGGATATTATGCCGATCTTGTAATGGTTGATCTTAAAAAACCACAAACGGTTACAAAAGAAAATATGTTATACAAATGTGGATGGGGTCCGTTTGAAGGACATACATTTAAAAGCAGTGTTGTGAAAACTTTTGTGAACGGACATTTAGTCTTTGACGACGGCAAGTTTGATGAGGGTAAATTTGGGCAACGATTGGTCTTTAAACGAGGATAAAAACACAAACATAGTTTTGACACATAAAAAACTTACATATCTCATCGTATTTTTATTTGTCTCAACAGATCCCTATTTCTATTCACAACACAAGGTCGAGGGAAAGGAAAGAGAAGCCGCATTAAGGGTAATTGATCTAATAAATAATTTTAATTTACCTGCTGCTTTAAAATTATCAGACTCTATACAAATCATTGGAGAGAAAAACGACGATAAAAACCTTCTTTCAACTATTTACAATATGAAGGGCACCATTTATCGGGAAGAAAATAAAATAAAGGATGCTATTTTTTATTTCAATAAAGCTATTGAGATCAATGTTGGTTTAAACAACGCGGAAGGCTTAGGTGACAATTACGTTAATCTCGGATCCATATATTCCTTTCTTGAAGAAAACAAATCAGCACTTAATTATTATTTTAAAGCGGTAGCTCAATTCAACAAACGAAAGAACGATCATGGTTTATCTGTGCTTTACAATAATATTGGGAACATCTATATTAAAATGAAGCAATTTACTAATGCTGAATATTATCTTAATAAAGCGCTAACGGTCGCATTGAGTGACAAAGACGCTCTTAATACAGCTATGGTTTATCATAATCTGGCTAATTGTATGGCTGATGAGGAAAAGATAGACACCGCGATCAAGTTTTATTTTTTATCGCTCGCTCAACTAAAAAGTCTTGATGAGGGGATCGGGCATTTATACAATTACAACAGATTAGCGAATATGTACTATAAGCAAAAGAAATTAGCACAATCTGAAAAGTATGTAAAAAGCGCTTTGAAAATTGCTCAACAAGGCGAACTTATAGGAGATATGAGTCTGGCTTATTATTTACTATCGGCAATTTACGAAGATAAAGGAGACCTTAAGAACGCATTAAAGTATAACAAGCTTCATCTTTCGATGAAAGATTCGTTGAGAGAAGAAGCCGACAGAACCGATATGATCAAGATCGAATTTGAAAGTGAGTTAAAGAATCAAAAAAAGCAACAAGACTTAGTTAGACAAAACCAAGAAGCGATAAATAAAGCGAAAATAGAATCAAAGAATAAAGATCTTATTCTATCTTATTCTGCTTTGGGTTTTGCAGGCTTAATGGTGGTATTCATGCTTTATGGTTATCGTCAAAAACAAAAGGCCAATACTATTATCTCAAAGCAAAAAGAGTTGGTTGAGCATAAAAATTCAGAGATCCTGTCGTCTATCAATTATGCAAAGCGCATTCAGTATGCCTTATTGGCTCACAAAGAGTTCATTGAAGCTAATTTGCATCAACATTTTATTTATTTTCATCCGAAAGATATTGTTTCAGGAGATTTTTACTGGGCGGCAAAAAAAGGATCTCGCTTTTATTTAGGCGTTTGCGACAGTACAGGTCACGGTGTGCCCGGTGCCTTCATGAGTTTGTTAAATACAGGATTTTTATCGGAAGCTATCAACGAAAAAAATATTTTGGAACCTAATATAGTTTTAGACCACGTAAGATCGCGTTTAATTGAAACCATAAGCAAAGATGGACAAAAGGACGGGTTTGATGGAATACTTATTTGTTTGGATGAAAAAACTAATGAGCTTACCTATGCCGCCGCAAATAATGCACCTATACTCATAAGTAATAATGCCTTAAGTGAATTGGAAAAAGATAGAATGCCTGTAGGAATAGGTGAAAATGAAACTCCATTTAAATTATTTACCTTAAGGCCCAAAAAGGGAGATACACTTATTTTATATACCGATGGTTATGCAGATCAGTTTGGCGGACCAAAAGGAAAAAAGTTTAAATATAAACAGCTTAACGAACTTCTTTTGAAAATTTCGGTAGAAAAAATGGAAGATCAAAAAAATGAACTTGAGCGTACCTTTCAAAATTGGAGAGGCGAACTTGAACAGGTTGATGATGTTTGTTTAATAGGGATCAGATTTTAATAATTAAATAATTGAACCATGATCATATTTTCTTTAAATACTGTATTGCCTCATGTGGTGAGAACAGCAAAAAGCGCAGGAGAGTTCATTCGTAAAGAACGTTTAAAGTTTACACCAGATAAAATTGAGATAAAGGGCCTTAACGACATGGTGAGTTATGTGGACAAAGGCGCCGAGCAAATGATCGTTGAAGAACTCCGCGAAATTTTACCGGAAGTAGGCTTTTTAGTGGAAGAAGATTCGGTGAAAGAAAAAAAAGATTATAATTGGATCGTTGATCCTTTAGATGGAACTACAAATTTTATTCATGGCATTCCATGTTATGCCGTAAGTATTGCACTTGAACATAAAGGCGAAATTATTTTGGGCGTTGTTTATGAGGTAGCAAAAAAAGAATGTTTCAGTGCGTATAAAGGCGGTGGTGCTTTTTTAAATGAAATGCCAGTCAAAGTTTCAACAAACAAACACTTATCTGATAGTTTAATAGGAACAGGATTTCCTATTTACAATTTTGATCGTCAAGAAAATTATTTGAATGTATTACGCGAACTCATGCAAAAAACTCATGGCGTGCGAAGAATAGGCGCTGCAGCTGCCGATCTTTGTTATTTGGCAAGCGGAAGATTAGATGCCTTTTACGAATATAATTTAAATCCTTGGGATGTTGCAGCCGGTGTTTTGATAATTCGAGAAGCAGGTGGAACCGTTTGCGATTTTAAGGGTGGACAAAATTGGCTTTTCGGAAAAGAGATCATTGCCACAAATGGTTTGGTTGAAAATGAATTCAAAGAACTGGTACAAAAGCATTTTAATTGAGCCAAATTCAAAATAGAACTATCAATCTTTTTTTATGGGTATTTACCCTTTCGGTTGCATTTATTTTAACTCTGCCTGTTCTTATTCAAGACGGAATGTTCATGGACGGAGTTCTATACAGCGCAGTATCGCATAATTTGGCAAATGGCATAGGAACATTTTGGTTCCCGAGTTTTAGTTTTAATAATTTAGCAGGAATTCAAAATTCATTTCACGAGCAACCGCCTTTGGTATTTGGAATTCAAGCACTATTTTTCAAATTATTTGGTGATAGTATGTATGTAGAACGCTTTTACATAGTTCTTTGTTTACTCATCAATATCCTTCTCATTAAAAAATTATGGGAACTTATTTTTAAAGGTGATGAGCATACCAAAGCAATTTCGTGGCTTCCGGTTTTATTTTGGATAAGTATTCCTGTTTGTTTTTGGTCGTTTAGCAATAATATGCATGAGAATACCGTGAGTATTTTTGTTCTTTCTTCAATAATTTTTATTTTGCGAACGGTTCAGGATAAAAAACCATTACATCTTATTCTCGCCGGTATATTTATCTTTCTGGCAAGTTTTGCTAAAGGTTTACCGGGTTTATTCCCTATCGCAGTTCCTTTAGTATTTATATTTAAAGACCAACTCTCTTTTAAACGAGCCGCCTTCTATTGCTTTGCGCTTTTTTGTATTGTAGGGTTCATTTATGGTATTATGCTCGTAAGTCAGGCAGCAAGAGAATCGCTTTACAATTATTTCGTATTACGTTTATTAAAGCGCGTGAATGATGTTCCAACGACAAGTTTTTATTTAGATTCCTTGTTTCGTTTGATAATGGAATCGGGAATTATGATCGGAATTGTTTTGACCGTAAGAATATTCACAAGAAGATTAGAATTAGAGCGAACCGAACATTCAACAAAAGCAATTACATTTCTCATGATAGGCTTACTTGGTGTTTTGCCTTTAATGTTAACCTTGGTACAAAAAGGATTTTATATGGTCCCGGCTTTACCATTTATTGCCATTGGTTTTGCTATTTTAATTTCGCCACAAGTGAATATGTTACTTTTTAAACTTAGTCAAAGTAAATTAGCAGGCGTATTAAAAATTATTTTTATACTCATGGCGATCACTTCCATTATGCTTCCTGTTTTAAATTTTGGAGAAAGTTCGCGAGATAAAGAAAAACTCGAAGACATTCGTTTACTTGGAACAGCGATTCCCGAAAAAAGTGTGATCAATTGTTCACGAGAATTTCTTGGCGATTGGTCGTTGCAAACCTATCTTTCACGTTATTATTTTATTAGTTTGGATATCAATTCTCCCCACGACTTTTACCTTTATAGCAAAGGAGAATTCAATTCAAATAAAAAAGAATTACTCGAAAATTATGAGGTTCTCTCAAATGATCTCTCTAATTATGTGCTTTTAAAGCATAGATAATCAATAAGTTACATTTATTTTATTAAAGCATGTTTCTGTAAAATTTCGAATGGCTTTCAAAACAACCTTTTTAAGTTTCGAACGTATAATATAGTACAAACCCGCACTAAACGTCCTCAAATGAGACCTCTAAAGATCATAATCATCCTCGCTCTGTTCTCAATAGCAAACTTTTCATATTCACAAAAGTATATGGATGGTGATATCATCTTCATCAAAAATAAAAAAATGGGAACTTCACTGATCCCGAATGGAAAAACCAAATTCAATTATTTGGGTGTGATATTTATCGAGAACGGTGTTCCAATGGTTTATCACGCAACCGAACCGGTTAGCTCAAGCAATGTTGATGATTTCATAGCTCTTTCAGAAGGAAAAGAATACAAGATCCGCAGATTATACGAACAAGAATTATTGGACAAAGATGTTGTGGCAACCATGCGTTCGTTTGCCAAAGCAAAATTAGATAGTCATTACGATAATAAATTAACGTTGAACAACGACGAACTATACAATGCCGAATTCGTTTATAAAATGTTCCAACAATGTTTGGGAATTCCTTTAGCAAAACCAAAAACGCTTCAGAGTTATAAAAATGATGCGGCATCAATTGATTTCTTGAAAGATGCTTACGGTCCTGCTATCCTCACCGAAAAAATGGTGGTTATTGGAGATATCTACAACTCCGAGTATGTTGCTGCACCGGATACGGATTGATTCCGAGTGGACCTTTTCTCAACTTTTTTTATTTGAATTATTTGGGCGTGCCGGCAACGCTCACCTCATATACGCTGGAAGTTCGGTTGCCGTCGGGCTCTCGCCACTCGCTCTTTTTTGCCTTTGGAATTACCCGGCAAAAAAGGAGCTCAAACAATGGCTCCATCCCTCACGCGGCGAAGGGACATTACAGGCGGGGCGGGATATTTTATCCCGCAAAAAAAATAGATCAGCAAACATTTTACTTTTCTGCGGGACAAAATGTCCCGTCCAACCAAACGGATCCAATGGATGTTCAGGTTGACCGACACATTTTGTGTCGGAGTCTCAAAGGGCCTTTTAATTCTTCTTCACCACACAAACACATCTAAATCCTAACCAAGCCGTTGGTTTCGTGTATTCAATATCTTTTCCTACTCTACATTCTTCTAATCTATGTCGCCAGCTTCCTCCTTTACTAATTCCTTTTTCTAATACCATTTCAGAAACATTTCCGATCATATTATAAAGTCCAAAGAAGTTTTTCCAGTATGAGTAAACTGGGGCTGTTACATCGGCATTATCAATATCGTTTACAGCTTTTTTCTTTGTAGTGTCAGGTTCCCAAACTGAATTAAATTTACGGTTTCCTTTTTCGTTAAATCCATAATTACTAAGCTCTATAGTACCATTGTAACTTAAGCTTTCCCATTCGTATTTAGTTGGAAGTCTATATTCAAAATCCACATTATAGTTTTTCTTGCTTAATGAGATGAAGTTCCTAACACGTTCAGTTCTCCATTTGCAATATGCCTGTGCTTGTTCATACGAAATTCCAACAACCGGATAATCTCTATATGCTCGGTGCTGGTAATAATGTGATACAAAAGGTTCATTATAGGAGTTGTTTTCTGTCCAAACTAATGTATCGGGAATGACAGCTTTGTGCTCAGGAGAGTTTATCCCATGTTTATTTCTAATCCAAAATTCAAATTCCTTCCACGAAAAATTGCTGATCTCTGTTTCATCAATAAACAATGTATCATTATACTTCACCGTTCCGGGCGGAACGAATTCTTTTTTGCGAGATGTGAAAGAGAAAGCTAGAAGAGTGAAAGTCAAAAGTAAAAAAAAGGCTGCGGAAAACCGCTTCAATTCATAATTCATAACTCAACATTAATAATTTAAATTATCCCTATCGCCTTCTTCAATTCATAAACATCAGTTACCTCAGAGCCTAATCTTGTTACATTAAAATTATTGTCCTTCTTTAAAACCGCTCTGGCAAATTCTTCTTTGCTTACAACGTAAACATTTGGGCCAACCAAAATGCACATCGAATAAGGGATCTTGGAATCGATCATCATTTTTGAAGCTCCGGTAAACGTATACACGATGTTTCTATTCGTTTCTATTAAATAAATAGTGTTAGGCATAATTTCTTCTTTCGCACCGTTAGATACGAACATGGGTTGTATTTCTTCAGAAGTGTTTGGTCGCGGACAAGGATGATCTGAATTAAATATTCCAAAGTTGCTGATATTGAAAACACGAGTTATCGCAGGAATTACACCGCCCGATTTTATTTGAGTAGTTATAACCAACTCAGCTTCCTTTTGCAAACGAACTTTTTGTTTAATGTATTCCTCTTGAATTTTTTGTTGCTGTGCTAAATACGCAGCTTGCTTCGCTTCCATCTCCGCTCTTAATTTTGCTTCATCCGCCACACGTTTGGCTTGTAATACTTTGTATTTCTCAAATTTCTCTTCGTATTTTTTACTAGCATCGGCAAAATCATTTCCTGTTAATACAGGATAAACCACTAATCTTTCAACGCGTTGTTTTAATTTTAGAACTAAAATATAATTCTTGCCTTTATCGGGACCTTCTTCAATTTCGGCACTGCTCCATGTAATATTTTTCATTTCCGCTTTGTAATTGGTGCTTTCGCTGCCAATTTCAAATACGGCATTTTTAAAGGCTGATAGTTCTGGGAATTCTTTGTAATCTACATCTAATTGAAATTGTGGACGGCCCGATGATTTGTTGGGCTTATTTGGTTGCGATGGTTTTTCGAGTTTATCGATCTTTTTTGTGTAAACCACCTTTACACTGTCGATGCGTTTTGGAATGGCTGCAATAGCCGGTTCGTATTTTTGTTCTAGTTTTTTTAGTTCTTGTTTGGCTTCGCTCGGATTGGGTGGTTGCTGTTGAGGAGACAAAACAGGATTATCGCGTTTAAGATAGGTCCAATTTTTTGCAACTGTATCTAAAAAATATTGATTAAAGCGATCTTCCGTTTGTGTGCTGCTAAATTCTACAGTTAAAGGTTTATCATGCTTTATAAATACAGGTTCCCCATTTTGAGAGCCCGTTATTTCAAACATACCGGCGCTTTCGAATGTAAATTCTTTTCCGGCGCTATCGTAACGCATAGGAATTCCGCTTGCAATAATTTCGGCCTGATCATGAATTTCTCGGTAAAGAATTTCAACTTCACCTTTGATCTCTTCGCCTGCTTTGTTTACAAAACTGCTTTTCGGAATTTTAATCTTGGAACCTGTAGGATGTTTGATCTCGGCTCCTTTTGAATTATCAACTTTATAAGAAGTGTTATTTACCTTTATCTTTTCAAAAGGTTCGTTGATGAATTTGGTGTTTGTTGTTTTGGTATTCTGATCTTTTAAAGTAGTTGTTTTATCATTGTTTGCTGTTTGTGTTTTTGTTTTGTTGAATAAAGCGGTGTAAGTAACTGTACAAATTACAGTGGCTCCTGCAATAACGGCGGCGTATCGTATGTAATTATTCTTCCACCAACTCTTGTCGCTTTTTGCTTTGTTAATGCTTTGTTCTTTGAACTGCTTTACTAAATTGTCGAAATCTTTGTGTTTATTGATCTCGTCGTCACTTACTTTAGGTCGATCAATATTAAATTTTGGTTGCATACTAATTCTTTTTGGGTGATGTTATTGCTTTTTTTAATTTTTCTAAAATTCTATACATTCTAACTTTGGCGTTGTTCTCTGTAATGTCCATTATCTCTCCTATCTCTTTAAATGCGCGTCTTTCAAAAAAACGCAACTCTACCATTTGACAATCCTCCGGATCTAATTCACTAATTACTTTTTTCAATAAAGGAATATATTCTTCCAAATAAAATTCCTGTGTTTCTTCGCAAATAAATCTTAGGTCACCAATATCCGCATTTATACAACGTTTATTTTTTTGCTCTCTAAACAATTGCATCAACTCGCTATGCGCAATGCGATACAACCAACTTGCGAACGGTACACCTTTAAATTCATATCTGCCAATATTCGTGAGCGCTTTTAAAAATACTTGCGATGTAAGATCGAACGCAGTATCCTTATCATCCATTCGTTGGTACAAGTATCCAAAAATTTGCTTGTAGTACTTATCATATAAAGGTGCGAAGTGATTGGGATCAGTTTTCGCGGCCTCAATGATCAGATGCTCTTCGTGCAACTGAACAGCGGTATGATGATATCGGGAATTGTAACTCATAGAGGCTGCTTTTTTATTGTTACCTCTTTATAACTGAATTATTTCTCGGGGGTTACGCCAAAATTTCAAATAACGCTAACATCATAACTAAGTACTTGACTATCAGTTACAAAAATTTGCGTTAAATTGAGTGAAAAGCCTTAAATCAGGGCGAATCGACCTTATAACCGAGTGAATGGACTGCTCTACAAAAACCATAAAGTGAGAAATGTGGCCTTTTTAACCACGGAGAACGTAGAGTTTTTCATAGAGAAACATAGAGAAGTATTTCTCAATGAACCTCCGTGCAAACCTCTATGTTCCTCCGTGGTTAAATTCATCCTGAGCCTGTTGAAGGGGGCCTCTAAAAAATATAAAGCTACAATTCATAGCAAGGATTCGCTTCAAAAACACGTAACTTTATACAATGAACTTTGAACTTATCTCTGAATTTCAACCAACAGGCGATCAACCGGAGGCTATCAAACAATTAACGCAAGGAATTTTAGCGGGAACAAAAAGTCAGGTTTTACTTGGGGTCACCGGTTCAGGAAAAACATTTACTGCAGCGAATGTGATAAAGAATGTAGATAAACCAACTTTAATTTTAAGTCATAATAAAACACTAGCCGCGCAACTGTATAGTGAATTCAAACAATTTTTTCCGAACAATGCCGTAGAATATTTTGTAAGCTATTACGATTATTATCAACCGGAAGCATATTTACCAACAACGGGAACTTATATCGAAAAAGATCTTTCTATTAATGAAGAGATTGAGAAATTACGTTTGAGCGCGACTTCTTCCCTACTCTCCGGACGAAGAGATGTAATTGTAGTAAGTTCGGTGAGTTGTATTTATGGTATTGGAAATCCAACCGATTTTAGAAAGAATATTCATTATATCGAAGTTGGGAAAAATATTTCCAGAAATAAATTCTTACATCAATTGGTTGGTTCTTTGTATTCGCGAACAACTGCAGAGTTCCAACGCGGGACATTTCGCGTAAAAGGAGATACCGTTGATATTAATTTACCTTATGCTGATTACAGTTTACGAATTTCTTTTTTTGGAGATGAGATAGAATCTATTGAGACATTTGACTCTGCAAATAACTATGTTTTAAATAAATTCCAATATTTCTCAATTTTTCCTGCTAATTTATTTGTTACAGCGCCTGATACTTTGCAGTCTGCAATGTTTCAGATCGAACAAGATATGCATAAGCAAGTGGAATTCTTTAATTCTCAAGGAAAAACATTAGAAGCCAAACGCATTGAAGAGCGCGTGAATTATGATCTGGAAATGCTGCGCGAATTAGGATATTGCAGCGGTGTTGAAAATTATTCGCGGTATATGGACGGACGTTTGCCCGGTACTCGTCCCTTTTGTTTGATCGATTATTTTCCCGAAGATTTTATGATGATCATTGACGAGAGTCATGTTACCGTTCCGCAAATTCGTGCCATGTTTGGTGGAGATTATAGTAGAAAAGTAAATTTAGTTGATTTTGGTTTTCGTTTGCCTTCTGCCATGGATAACCGTCCGCTCAAGTTCGAAGAATTTGCCGCCATGCAAAAACAAGTTATTTATGTGAGCGCAACTCCAGCCGAATATGAATTAGAACAAGCCGAAGGAATTGTAGTAGAACAATTGATCCGTCCCACCGGAGTTTTGGATCCTTTAATTGAGGTTCGTCCTTGCACAAATCAAGTGGATGACTTGATTGGCGAAATAAATAAAGTAGTTGAAAATGATGAACGTGTTCTAGTAACAACTCTTACCAAACGCATGGCCGAAGAGTTGACAAAGTATTTAATTAAAATGAACATTCGTTGTCGCTACATACATTCGGAAGTAGAAACGTTAGAGCGCATTGAAATTTTACGACGATTACGCGTTGGAATGTTTGATGTATTGGTAGGCATTAATTTATTGCGAGAAGGACTAGATCTACCCGAAGTTTCGTTAGTGGCCATTTTAGATGCCGATAAAGAAGGCTTTTTGCGTAATGTAAGAAGCTTAGTGCAAACCGTTGGTCGAGCTGCGCGTAATATAAACGGACGCGTAATTATGTATGCCGACAGAGTAACAGACAGCATGCAAACAACTATAGACGAAACATTACGTCGCCGCCATAAACAAATTGAATATAATTACAAGCACGAGATCACTCCAAAACAAGCCGGTAAAAAAGCATTGATGACACCTGTGATGGGTGGCGTTGAAGTAACAGTGGATGGAAAATTAGTAAAAGCTTATATAGAAAAAGATGATATTTCGGTTGCGGCTGATCCTGTTGTACAATACATGAGTGCCGATGAATTGAAAAAACAAATTGGAAAAATAAAAAGTTCTATGGTAAAAGCCGCTAAAGAAATGGATTTCATGGAAGCCGCACGGTTGAGAGATGAAATGTATGCTTTGGAAAAATTATTGGCGAGTAAAACATAAGTAAACATGGATCAGCAAC
>JAHEYC010000092.1 GCA_023251775.1 Sphingobacteriaceae bacterium
ATACAGAAATAATGATGCAAGTTCACGACAATTCACGGCAAGTGATATTGCAACGAATCCAAATTACTATTTCTCGAATTATATTGGTAAAGAACAATTTAGTTGGGGCGCAGGAATTTTTGCAGAGTTTTCGCGTAATGACGCGGCGCGTTGGCAAACAGAGATAGCTTATATTAAAAAAGGCTCAAAAGAAAAAGACGTAACCGACGCCTTAGGCGGACGTAATGGTGGTTTTGGTGTGAACCGTTATACATACATTCAGTGGAATAATTATTTGAAGTATTTTAACGACATGGGTATTGCTTCGCAATGGTATTGGATGATCGGGATAAGAGCTGAATATAATTTGATAAATGGATCTTCCATGAATTCACCATACAGTTCTCCCGGCAAGATATGGGCAAGCGGTGATCTGGGAGTTGGAATGGAATTTCCTTTATTGAGAAAGATAAACTGGTTCCTTGAAGGTCATTGGAATCAGGATATTTATAACATAAAAAAGAACAGCAGTGTTTCGAGGCGACTAAGAACATTTGAAGCACGAATTGGTTTGGTGTACAGGCCAAGAAGAAAGAGTATTGATGATTGTAACGCGCCAAAATATCGTGGACCGGCCTATTAAAAAATAAAAATCGAGCATATGGTAATGAGTAAAGAAGCATTGATGGCATTAACAAAGGGGGCGTTGGCACCTAAAGAAGAAATGCTTGAAGTGGCGAGGAAGAAAGGAAAATTATTTATTGGAATTCCAAAAGAGGTTGCTTTTCAGGAGACCCGTGTACCGCTTGTGCCCGATGCTGTTGCGTTATTAGTAAATAATGGTCACCGCATTGTTATTGAAGCAGGCGCAGGAAGTGCCGCGCATTTTGAAGATAATGATTACAGTGAAGCAGGAGCGGAGATCGCTTACTCGCCAACAGATGTATATAAAGCAGATGTTATTTTAAAGATAGCGCCTCCAACTATTGATGAAATAGAAATGATGCAACACAAACAAATTTTGTTCAGTGCTTTGCAATTGCATGTTCAGCCCGAGAATTTTTTGCGGAAATTAATTTCTAAAAAATTAAATTGTGTGGCCTTTGATCTTATCACAGACGATGAAGGAATTTATCCTGTTATTAGAGCGATGGGTGAAATTGCAGGCGGTGCCAGTATTTTGATCGCGGCAGAGTTATTGAGCAATGTAAATAATGGTGTTGGATCAATTTTAGGAGGTATCAGTGGAATTTCGCCAACCGAAGTTGTGATTATTGGTGCAGGCACAGTGGGCGAATTTGCAGCACGTGCGGCCATTGGATTAGGAGCCACCGTAAAAGTATTTGATAATTCAACTTCGCGGTTACGTCGTTTACAAAATCAATTGGGTTCTCGAATTTTTACTTCGGTAATTGTTCCAAAAGTTCTTGAAAAACATTTACGCAGTGCCGATGTGGCCATTGGCGCAATGCGCGCGCGCGGCGGAAGGGCGCCGGTTGTTGTAACTGAAGGAATGGTGGGCGAAATGAAAACAGGATCGGTAATTATTGATGTAAGTATTGATCAGGGGGGTGTGTTTGAAACATCTAAAGTTACGAACCATACAAATCCTGTTTTCCGCAAGCATGGTGTTATTCATTATTGTGTTCCAAATATTCCTAGTCGTGTTGCGCGAACTGCTTCGTATGCGTTCAGTAATATTTTCGCGCAAATACTTTTAAATATGGGCGAAGAAGGCGGATTTGATAGCATCGTGCGTAGAGATGCCGGATTAAGAAATGGAATTTATATTTATAATGGGATCTTAACTAGTCAGTATTTGGGAGAAACATTTAATTTGCCGTTCAAGGATATTAATTTGTTGATGGCTGCGATTTAATTATTTCTAGTTTCTGGTTTCTAGTTCTGTGCGCTTAACGTCACGCTTTTTTAAACACGGAGACACGGAGAACGCGGAGTTGATCGCGAGACGTAGTTAGACGTAGAAGGCACGGCGTGGGAGATTTACCTTCGGTAAATCAGTTTTTTCATCACGAAGTTCACATTGACAGGAACAATCATTTTGGAATTTGATATTTTTTTACTATATTTAAATATGCGGAAACTTGCAGTCATATTTGTTTTCACTTTTATTTTAGGAAAGAGTGTTGCCCAGAATTATGTTCCAATGCCAATGCAAAATTGTTTTTGGACGGTTGATCATCATGCGCAATGTTGGTGGTTGGTACCCGGACCAGGGGATTCATATGAAACTTACACGGTTTATCCTACAACTGATACACTCATTAATTCTACAAGATATATTAAATTTTATCTCACAGATCACGACACATCATTCGGATTTGGTTGTATGGGTTTTTTTCAAAGGAATGCGGGTTATTGGGGAGGTGTAAGACAGGATACAGCAAATCAAAAAGTGTATCATAAACCTCCGGGTAACGGTAATGAAATTATGTTATATAATTTTAACGTGAATATTGGCGACACTTTAAAGGGAGCATATAACAGCTATCCGACTGCACCAAGGATCGTTCAAAATATTTATTATCAGAATTTTAGTGACGGAGTCTGTCGAAGGGTATATACTTTTAAATATCCATGTTCTTATCAAGTCGGTGGTCCGCCTCCGTATAACTTTAACCTATACGATAAGCTAATAGAAGGTTACGGAATGAACACAGGTTTTGATAATCCTTACTCGGGTATTAACATAGGTATTAATTTACAGGAGTTTTATTCAAACGCTATGTACATTAATTCTCAACAGATCATGTGGGCTTCCACTACAAATACATGTGTACAGTATATTGGATTAAAAGAGAATTCAATTTCCAATGAAATAACTATTTTTCCGAATCCAATCACTGATGTAATAACTATTGAAGCAAACAATGATTCTGATCTAAGTTTTACCTTGCACAATATTTTAGGAAATGTTATTTTGAATTCAAACAAAAACTCTATCGAAGTTTCTCATCTTACTAAAGGAGTTTATTTCCTTAAATGCTCCAATTCAAAAACAGGAGAAGTAATTACTAAGAAAGTCATTAAGCACTAAATTCTATCCTGTTCTCGCGTGAAGGATTGCAAAGGAAATCCTTTTTGCAATCTCCAATGTTATTTTTACCTGAGGATTGCAAAAAGATTGGAGTGGAAAGCCCGACCCCGAGCTAGCACGAAATTCGAACGGTTGCTAGGGGGCACGCCTAAATGAAAAATAAACATGCGGCGATATAATGTTGCTAGTATGATGTTTCTAGTTTCTAGTTCTGTGTGAACAAGAAACATCAAACCAGAAACCAGAAACTTTTTATTGATCTTGCGGGAAATCTAAATGATACTTAACTGTATCGCTTGGTGTACCATCAATAGAATAGTAGAACCAAATTCCTTCGCGTTTGTCGTCAACGTAGGCACCTTTAACTAAGAGTTTTGGTTTCTCACCGGGTTTTGCTTTTTTACCTTTGTCGGCAAAGAACATCCACATACCTTGTTTTAAACCTGCGCTATCAACTTTGTTAACGGTATCGTTGCCTTGTACTTCGAACGATTGCCAAAGTGGTTTTGAAGGTTCTTCTTTTCCACCGCATGCGATCATTAAAAACAAACATCCGAAACTTAGTGTGCTAACAAAAATTGATCTCAAACTCATAATCTTTAAAACGCCCATTATTTAGGGAACTAAAAATACATAAATCATTTTATATCCAAACTAATTAGACTAAATAATTTGTTTAACAAAAGGGACTAAGTTATTAAGAATGATGTTAATAATAAAGGTTGTTTTGAGCCACAGAGGCACGGAGACGCGGAGAAACAGAGATTTTGTGAGTTCGAATAACACAAAAACCCAGTGTCTTGGTGTCTCCGTGGCTAAATAAAACTTGAGGTATTTATATCGCTTTTAGGCTCAGATCGAGGCTTTTTACGTGATGGGTAAGGGCTCCAACGGATATAAGATCCACGCCACAGCCAGCATAAAGGGCGATATTTTTCTCTGTTATACCTCCGGAGCTTTCTATTTCGGCCTTATTTCCAATAAGATTTACAGCCTTAATAGTGTTTTCGATAGAATAATTATCCAGCATGATGCGAGCTATGCCTTTATGCCTCAAAACCTCTTCTACATCAAGTAGAGAGCGGGTTTCTACCTCAATGGGCAATTTCTTTCGTTTCTTACGCAAATACTGCTGCGCCGCAACAATAGCCTGACTTATACCTCCCGCAAAATCAATATGATTGTCTTTTATTAAGATCATATCAAACAAACCATACCTATGATTTGCGCCACCGCCAATAACAACAGCCCATTTTTCAAAAAAACGAAATCCCGGAGTTGTTTTGCGTGTATCAATTACTTTGGCTTTTGTACCGTAACATAAATATTGTAAGTGATCGGTTTTTGTAGCAATACCACTCATTCGTTGCATAATATTCAAAACCAAACGTTCGGCAGTAATGAGTTTTTGAGTTTTTCCTTCTACTATAAAAGCTATATCGCCTTTTTTTACGGCTTGTCCGTCTTTAATAAGCACTTTCACCTTAATATTCTTATCAATGATCTTGAATGTTTCTACTGCAGCTTCTACACCTGCTAAAATTCCTTCTTCCTTTACTAATAACTGCATTTTCCCTTTATGAGAAGCAGGAATTGTTGAAAGGGCCGTATGATCGCCATCGCCAACATCTTCTTTGAGCGCAGCAAGAATGAATTTTTTGAGATCGAAATGTTTTTTGTGGAGGGCAATATACTTAGTCATTGTCGTTCTCTATCCTGAATTGAGAAATTAAATTACGACGGATAAGTATAGAAACGCGGAATTTACCATTACTGGTCTCCAATGTTCCTGTAAGGTATTGCATGGCATTATTCTTTGATTGATCACTGGCATGCGATGATTTGAAATCCTTTACCGGATGCTTTTCAAAAAAGGCTTTGATATTAGCTTCGGCTTGAGATTTACTTAAAACATCTTCTTGGTTGATCAACTTAATAGAAACTTTTTCGTCAAATAATTTAATTAAGTCGCTAACTTTACCTTGTTTTAGGGCAGCAATAGCATCATCAGCAGTATCATTAACTGAGAAAAAGAAAGAAAACGTGGCGATAATTATACCTATTAAATACTTCATTTACCTTATACAAATTTAATCAAATTTTTTGACATTTTATGCTGGTTACCTTTATACAGATCGATAAAACGCAGGATAGTTATCTAAACGAAGGTGTTAGTATCTATCAAAAACGCTTAAAGAATTACTGCACATTGGATATAATTACAATAAATGTGCCAAAGAATGTGCGTTTGCGCAGCGAGAAGGAGCAAAAAACAGAGGAAGCTAAGCTTATTTTGAAAGAATTAAAGCCTTCGGATCACCTTATTTTATTGGACGAGCGAGGCAAACAACTTACGAGTTTAGACTTCAGTAAATTCATTCAACAAAAGCAGAACTCAGGAATAAAACGCCTGGTTTTCCTTATAGGCGGGCCCTTTGGCTTTGCAGAAGAAGTGTACGAGCGAGCGAATTTTAAACTGGGATTATCTGCTTTAACCTTCTCGCATCAAATGGTACGTTTATTTTTTATGGAGCAATTGTATAGGGCCTATACAATTTTAGCAGGTGAAAAATATCACCATGAATAAAGGAGTTAAAAAAACTTAAAATTTATAAGAAATAATTCTTCGCAGCTCCGCTGCTTACGTCTTTTAGCCACTAATTACACGAATTATCACTAATCTGTGCTTGCTAAAATTTCACTAAACTGTGTGTAAGCCGAGTTTAATGTGCAAACGCAGATTAGTGCAATGTGTTTGTTTTCTAAACATAAATTAGAGAAAATTTGTGCAATTCGTGGCAAGAAACCTTGGACTATTTCCAACCCATTCGTTTTTTCAAGGAAGTTATGTGTCCTAAATGGGTTCCACAATGCCATGCATATTGCGCAATGAATTGTTTCATTTGAACTTCTTTTCCGTATTCAGGATGAATGTAGCTGCGCTCAAGATCGGAATCTTTTAAATTACTCAACACATCATACCAACGCGCGTGCAATCCGTCAATGATCTTTAAACTCACATCAATTGGCATTTTGGAATCACTTAATTTTGCAAAGCCATCCTGATCGTAAGGTTTTATTATTGGTTTATCTTCGGTGAGCGCTAATTTCAAACGCGAAAATGCGTTCATGTGGCTATCGGCGCAATGATGCACAACTTGTCTAATGGTCCAGCCATCTGGTCGGTAAGGTGTGTCTAATTGTTGATCGCTTAGGTGCGCGGTTTCTGCACGCAATTTTCCCGGAAAGTCTTTAATACTTTCTTTACAGCTTTGTAAAAATTCAGCTGTGTAGTTTGCAAGTGGTGCAAACTTACCAATAGGGAATTTTAATTTTTCTAATTCAGCGTTTTGTATCATTTGCAATTTTTTAGGCAGTTCTTTCCCATAAAATTACAAAAACAATTGGAATGCCCGATATTCTTCTTGTATTTAACGCCATTAGGATAAGCAAATCACCAAAAGGCATACTAAAATAAATATGTACCTGTATACTTTCATCTATTAACCGTTATTTTGCTGTTTAATTTTCCGTTGTAGTTTGAACCACTAATATTATAAATGCCATTTGGCAGATCATCGATCTTGTACCCGTAATTATTCTTTTCTTCCAGAGTTACTTTTTTTACCACCAAACCTAAGTCATTGATAATATTCAATTCCATATTTACATCCGACATAACGTAATATGAATTTGGATCTTCATCATCAGCAAAGGTTTCAAACACATTGCTCATCGAAAAACTATGAATGCTTGTTGGTTCTGAAGGAATATAATTTTCTCCAATGGTGCTTTGTTTAAGTCTGTAGAAGTATTCGCCGTTCAATGGACCTTTATCTATATAATTATATCCAACCACGCCTTTTAATTCTTGTGAAGCGTTCATAGTTGTTAGAGTATTCCAATTTGTTCCGTCAATGCTACGTTCAATAACAAAATGTTGGTCGTTTGAAACGGTT
The DNA here is from genome assembly GCA_023251775.1 of Sphingobacteriaceae bacterium. Taxonomy (GTDB): domain Bacteria; phylum Bacteroidota; class Bacteroidia; order B-17B0; family Aurantibacillaceae; genus Aurantibacillus. The sequence goes on from JAHEYC010000092.1 coordinate 6,997, forward strand.
GTTGCTTTAAAATTTATTTCAGCTCTTGAGCCCAAACTCCAAACCACAAAAGAGGTGAGGGGAGGACCAGGAATATCAAATACGCCTTTTGCATCGGCTTCGTAACTTGTAAAATAAAAATATTGTCCCATTTCAAGTCCTGAAACTACGATAGCGTTCTTTTTTCCTTTATAAACTACAAATCCATCTTCAACGGCAGCGCCCGATCCAAATTTAGTGCAATGACTATAAGCTTTTTTATTGGGAGAGGTTCTTAATTGATGAGGAGAAGCGATAATGAGAATTTCTTTATCGGAATTCCATTGCAAATTCATTTCACCCGTACTGATATACTCTGCAAGAAGATTTTTTTGTGGAGATAAGGTATTTTGGGCTTTTATAGATACTAAACCAAATGCTGTGCAAATAATTAAATATGTCAATGGTAGCTTACTCATAAGATCAGTCTACATTGGGTTAGTTGTATTATTGTACGGATAACTAAGGGAGAGGTTGCGTTTATCAGAGACATTTTTATTTGGGCTCCAATTCGCTTTGTTTTTTAGGCAGCTTATCTCTGTGCCTCTGTGTAAACCTATGTGAAACCGAAGGTCTATGTAGTTTCAGCCTCTAAAAACTAGAACATCCCATTCTCATTCACAGTATCTTTCGGAACTTCTTGTCCAAAATCCCACATTTCGACTATTTTATTGTCCTTAAAGCGCATGATATGCATTACCGCATAACCCAAATGATCGGGCGTTGGTTTCATATGCGAATGAATAGCCACAAGATCATTATCATGAATTACGCGTTGAATAGTAAATGATCTGTTTGGAATTTGCTTGTCGCTTTCTTCCATCGCATTCATTAAAGTGTTGGCGTCGCCTTTAAAATGAACGTTATGATGTTTGAAGTTTGCATCCACATATAACTTGAACGCCTCTCGCGAATTACCCCCGGCACATTTTAAAATAAAATCCTTAGCAATTTCTTTGTTATTCATGTTTAGTTACTTTGAATTTCATTAGTCCATAATTCCTTTACATTCTCTATAAATAAATTCGGTTCGAGCAACCGCTTCAATAATATTGAATTTTAGATCATTTATCATAGCGCCGGAATAACCAACTCCCTTTGTTCTTTTTACATTTTCAAGGCCTTTCCAGTTTTCTATGGTAAGTTCCATGGTGCAGCAAAGATCACCACCTCTAATATCTAAATATAAAAATTCTTTTCCGTTTTTTTCTTCATAATTCCGGATCCAATAACCTAATTGAGAATTATCAATGTTCTTCAATTGTCTTGCCAGTTCAATTTTATATTCTTTGTCTTGAGGGTGTGATCTTTCAAATACCGGATTCGTATTTTTACATTCTGGTGCAACGCAGGCATTTAAAATAAAAGTGGAAATGATCGCGTATAATAACTTCTTCATCTTAAATAAAGATAAGAATGTTATTAGAAAAGTAAAAGAAGAAATTACTTTTTATACCTGAATCTACTACGTGTATACGCTCCAAAGCATCCAAAACCGCCTTTTACGTTGGTGTAGGTGAGCGAAGGTTCGGCAAAAGGATTATCGCCTGAATAATTAAGTAATGATTTGTGATAATTAAAATAAGAAGGACTACAATTAAAAAGGTAAACGTCGTTAAACAATATTGTATCAAACGGCGGATAATATCGGGTGCTTATTAGCGAGTATTCTCCGTCGTGCGTCACATCGCTGTATAACTCATTCACATTAGCATCCCCATAAGTTGTGTCGGGTTGAAATGGAAAAGTTTGCGCATAAACCATCGCCATTCGGTAATAATTATTTTGGCCTACAACATCATTAAAGTATACTTTTAAAAGATCGTAGGTGCCATATTTTTCGGTTATTGTTTCAACAGTAATTGTGCTTATTGGTACAGCCGATAAAGGAACTTGCGTTTCGGCGGTGGCAATTTCTCCATTACTCATGATCACCATAACTTTGTACGTGGCTCCTAAATTTATTGAATAACTAGTTGCTTTTATTTCATAGTACTCCGTGAGTGGATTATAAACTAATTGCGCGTTGCCTTGTTGTCCGCTTAAAGATACGTTCGCATCCATCACCGGCGCGTAAATATCTGTTGTGCTTGTTTCAAAAAGCGGTTGGGATTGCGTTACTTTAATTCTTATCACCGTATCATCCGGACAAATATAACCGTAGATCACGGGATGAGATTTGGTTGCAGGAAGTTTTACGTTTGCTTCTCTTTTACAAGAAGAAAGTAAAATTACTGAAGCGAATAATATGTATTTTATTTTTTTCATTTTTTCTAATTCTTTTTTCCTTTCTAATCCTCCGTCGCTCCGCGACACCTCCTTTTTCAAAGGAGGAAATCCCCCGGTTAAAATTTATAACTCCATGAAACGCTTGGTATTATTGGGAACAGTGATACTTGCATTAATCTACTTCTTCTAAAATTATAATTGTATTCGGTATAATAGAAGAATGGATTTTGGCGACTATAAACATTATAAACACTAAACTCAAAAGTTCTGATGCAACGTTTTAATTTTTTGTGGAATTGAATACCAATATCCATGCGATGATAAGGTGCCATTCGGAACGAATTCTTTTTCCCATAATCATTTACGCTGCTTGGATAAGTATATCCCAATCCCGAACCAAGCACCGGCGAATGTTGTTCAACTGCATAAGAAGATAAAGGTAGAGTAATAGCATTACCTGTTCCATAAACCCAAGTTGAAGAAATTGTAATATGATCATTGAGTTTATAAATACCAACAACTGAAATATCGTGTCGTCGGTCATAACGCGCGGGATATCTTACCCCAAAATTCAACGAATCAAATTGCAACCATGTCCACGATAATGTATAACCTATCCATCCGGTAAATCTTCCAACTTTACGTTGTATCAATACTTCTGCGCCGTAACTCAATCCTGTTCCCGAAACAACTTTATCTTGCCAATCACTTTGTCCTTCAACATTGCTGTTATCATTTACATCCAAAAAGCTTGAACCTTCTTTATAATTCAAAACATTTTTCATCCATTTATAATAACCTTCTAATGTTATGGTAAGATTTTGATCGGTAAGATCTTTTGCTAAACCTAAGGCTATTTGTTGTGATTGTTGTGGTTTTACTTTATTTGTTGCAGGAACCCAAAGGTCGGTTGGTAAACCAATTCCCGTATTAGATAATAAATGCAAATACTGATTCATTACTGCATAAGAAGATTTAATTGAAAAATTATTTCCTAATAAATATCTAACAGAAGCTCTTGGCTCGGGATTGAAAAAATTATCGCCGCGACTTGAGAAAGCAGAGAGACGGAAACCTATATTCATTTTTAATTTTTCGGTGACTCTCCAATCATCTTCCACGTAAATACCACCTTCGTATGTATCAATGGGACGTGATTTGCTTTTAAAATCATCATTAGGATTTGAGGATTTAACTACTAAAGCTTGCGGAACAAAATGATGCCAAGTTGAAGCAATTCCAAATTTAATATAGTGATTTGGGCTTGGCATGAAATCGAAATTGTATTTAGCGCCAAGATCGCGAATATCGGATATGTATTTTAAGCTGAAGTAATCTGTTTTATATTTTTCTGTTTCGTTTATTCCTAATTGGTAATTTGTAAATATCAACGATAAGTTTGAGAACAAACGGCTATGAAATAAATGATTCCAACGCAAAGTCCCTGTGGCATTTCCCCAATCAAGTCCTGCTTTTGTTTCGCTATCGTAATATTTAGAGCGGAAATAAAATTTATCTCTTCCAAAATAACCGCTTAGATAAACACGATCTTTGTCACTGATCACATAATTAAATTTAGCATTCAGATCATAAAAATAATACCCGCCCTTATTATCTTTTGGAAGGAATGGATAAATTAATGCGTCGATATAAGTTCTTCTAGCAGAAACCAAAAATGAGCACTTGTTCTTTATAATTGGTCCTTCTAGTGTTAATCGAGAAGAAATAATTCCTATTCCTGCTTCACCATGGATCTTTTCTTTATTGCCATCTTTCATTTGAAGATCGATCACTGAAGATAAACGTCCGCCATAACGTGCCGGAAAACCACCTTTTATTAACTCCACACTTTTTAAAGCATCGCCATTAAATACCGAAAAGAAACCGAACAAATGGTTGGCATTATATACAGGTGCTTCATCCAAAATAATTAAGTTTTGATCAGGACCACCACCGCGTACATAAATTCCCGTGCTTCCTTCGCTGCCTTTTTGTACGCCCGGCATTAATTGAATTACTTTTAATACATCTTTTTCTCCAAGAAAAGCGGGGATCTGTTTAATTTGTTCAATTGGAATATCAATGGTACTCATTTGAGTTTCCTGACTCACTTTTTTACTTTGTTCGGCTGTAACAACAACTTCAGCTAATTCTTGCGCTCCAAGTTCAATGTTAAAGCTAATGTCTTTATCAAGGTTAACACTTATCTTTTTTGCTTTAAAGCCTACGTAACTAAAAATAATATCTAAGGAATCTTTTGGTAATGTAATAGAGTAGAAGCCGTAATTATTGGAGCTTGTTCCGGTTTTTAATTTTGGAATATAAACCGTAACACCCGGAAGATTTTCTTTACTTCCTGTTTCGGTAATGTAACCACTCACTGTAAATTTGCTTTGGCCCAGAACTGAGGCAAAACTAAGAACACATAGGCTTATATATAGTAGTTTTTTGAACATTTGCTTGTGAGAACGCCAAAGATATGAATTTAGTATGTGTGTTTTTTAGAGAATATCAACCTAATTTGCCGCATGCGTAAAAAAATCGTAACTTGAAGCGTGAAATTCAATGTACTATTCATAATTTGTTTTGTTTGCTTGATCAATTCTTGTAAAAAAGAGGATGATCCTGTGCCCGTTCAACGAACGGATGTATTGGTAACTGCGTCGTTAAAAGAGTGGGGGTATTTTAAAAAAGGAAGTTACTGGATCTATAAAGATAGCATCGACAATTCTATTGACAGTGTTTATGTTACTTCTATTACTGTGAGTACATCTACAAGTACTGCCTATAATATTGAGAATATTACTATTCGTTTTAATGATCCGGCTTATGAGTATGCTTTATGTTCGTATCCTTACGATCGTTTAGAAAAAAGAGGGGCTTGGAATACCATCATTTTTAATCCTACCGGAACAGCCACAACGAGTACTTATGGTTCGGGAATAAATAATAATTATAGTGTGGATACTTTAAAGAATGTAGCGGGAAATACATACGCAGATCTTAGATGCATTTATTATTCATATCAATATACTTCGCAATCATCCAGTACATATTTATGGGAAGTAGAAAGAGCATATTGGAAAAAGAAAGTAGGACGAGTAAAAAAATGTCCGTTTCCTTCTACGCCATCAACGGTTAATTATCACGCGTATGAATTGTTGCGTTATAATGTGATTCAATAATTTATTTAGAAGGATAAAGTTTCTTATAATATTGCACCGAGTTCTTCACTATCTTTTTTAAAACACCTGTATCAATATCGTCGAGACTTTTTATGTGGATGCAACCGCCGCTTAATTTAATTTTCCCTAACTTTTCTACGAGACCATCTTTTTTTTCTTTATCACAACCATGATAAACCACAATTGAACTTGCGCGCGAAGCAAATCCTGCTAAAGGCGCATCGCCTTCACGTCCACTGGCATATTTATAATGATAACTTCCAAAACCAACAATAGCAGTTCCCCACATTTTTGCCTCAAAACCTGTTGCATCACTCATTAATTTTATGATGCTCTCACAATCTTTTCGTTTTTTAGCATCCTTTATTTTTTTCAAATAAGCGTCAACGCTTGCTTTGGTTTCTTTGGTTTTGTTTTCGGCCATAAGGTTTGTGTTTGTACGACTAAGATAAGGAATTTTAGATCAGTTTCTTTTTGTAAGATCAAATTTAAACCCAATGGCCACATTAAAATGGATCGTTGAATTGTCCTCATGTGTTGTTACAAGTTCATTAAAAGGGTACGGATAAGACGTGGAAGCATAAATTGTTGTCTTTCCTGTAAATTTTGTCACAGAAAAATTCATATAAAAAGCCGCGTCACGTTTTTTTCCTCTAATGTCTTTTTGAAATTCAACCCCCCCGACAGGACCAATCATAATTCCTGATCTGTCTTGCTTGTAGCTATAATCGCTTGAAAGAGGTCTATTTTCCCATGGTATCCGTTTGTGTTTATACCACCAAATTTTATATCCCAAAAGGAGACCAAATTTCCAAGTACCTCCTATTTTGAATGAAAGTAATAGGGTATTATTTATTCCTTGATAATAAAACCATTCGTAGGTGGGATAATCGAGTTGAGTTAAAAAGTTGGTGGCAATAGTATACGTGGGTCTGTATTCAAAGGAAAATTTGCCATGTAAGGTGGTTTTGTTTATGTAAACACCACAACTTCTTGAAAGAAATTGATAAGGGATAACACCAATATGAATTGTTTTTAATGTGTCTTTGTTTTGGGCCTCAGTATATTGTGTCCCTAAAAAGCAAATAATAATAATAAGAATTAACTTTTTCATGACATGGTTTATTAATTTAAAATTAGTCATTTTTCTTTAGAGGTCTTAAAAGATCGAAACAAAACATAATACTCCAATAATAAGGAATGCTATCCAAGAAGCATGACTTCCTTTTGTTAGGATCAATGAAACAAGACAGGAGACCAACATTGAGCCACCAATTATTTTGATCACATAAATATCTGTGGTGTTTAAAGTTTGAATGAAAGAGTAATTACATAAGATAATTCCAATTGCAAGTGCTAAAACTGTAGTTACGTGCCAAACCATTCTTATAGTAAGTTTTGCCGCTTCTGGTTTTTTCCATAACAAAGGAATTCCTTGTAAAACGGGAAGACCTTGCACATTATTAAAATACCGAAAAATTTTTAACTCACCCAAAACAGAATGCAAAATTGCAAGGAGGAAAGTAAGGCAAGAAGATATAAATAAGTATAAATTCATATTTTCCATAAATAAACTTATGACTTACTCCCAAATGGAAGAAATATCATTAACACTATTATAAAAAGAACAGGAAAAAGTATCAAATACGATCTTGGATTCGCAAAATTCATAGTAAAGCCAAACGCAGGATTTCTTTTTGGCAGAAATAAGCGTTCATCATTCTTGTTATAATAAAAGCACATCCATTTCCAGTTATTTGGGTCTTTGTGCATTTCGTCCTCGTTTTGTTGCTGATCCATGTTTACTTATGTTTTACTCG
>JAHEYC010000010.1 GCA_023251775.1 Sphingobacteriaceae bacterium
CTCATCTTTGTATTTTCTTAAGCCTCTAAAAATTGATTTTGAGATATAATCTTGACCCTTTTCACTGGCCAAAAATTCTTCTTCTAAAGGATTGGTGAGGTAGCCAATTTCTGTTAAAATACTTGGCATGGCTGTCCTCCAAAGCACCCAAATACTCTGGCGATGCACGCCTTTGTCCACTCTTCCTGCTTTTTTGGCGTATTCATCTTGAATTTTTAGTCCAAGATTCGCGCTTTGTATCACATAAGCGCTCGTATAATTACTCATGATGATATAACTCTCTTCACTATCCGGATCAAATCCTTCGTATTTTTTTTCGTAATCATCCTCCAAATAAATTACGGAATTCTCGCGCGTTGCAACTCTCATTTTTCCTTCTTCATTCTTTAAACCCATCACATAAGTTTCCGAACCAAAAGGAAGAGGATTGGTGGTTTCTACAGGAACAAATTTTCCTTTTTTGTTCTTGCGCATTTTCACGCGCATCTTTTTTGTCTTGGGATCTCTATATTTTACAACCTTTCCCGCTGCATTGCAATGAATGGAAATGAACAGATCTGCTTTGGCTTTATTGGCAATTTGCGCTCTGTCCTCAAGCTCAACGAACACATCAGTTGTGCGAGTATAAATTACCTTCACATCTTTCATGTTCTCTTCAATAAGTTTACCAAGTTTAAGCGCAACGCTCAGCGAAACATCTTTTTCTTTTGCCGAAACACCATTGCAACCCGGATCTTTACCGCCATGTCCTGCATCTATCACAATTGTTTTTATGGTACCAATTTTACCTTTGCCCTTACCTGGTTTAAATGCAAAAACCGCTACCAATGCAAGAGATAGTAACAGGGTAAATTTGATATTTTTAACCTTTATGGTCACAATTTGCAATTGCTTTCTCGTTTAGGTTTGTAGCTTTGTAAGTCTAGTAAAAATAGAACCTTTAACTTGAACCCTGCCAGGCACATAGTATTAGTTTTCTTATGGTTTGTGTTAATATCTTATAACGCCATTCACGCGCAAAGTAACACCGCTGATACCATAAGGAAAATAGACGTTGACACCCTTGCCGACGATGGAATGCTGGATTCTAAGATCGATTATAAAGCCAAAGATTCCATAGTTTACCTCGCTCAACGAAAAGTGGCCATTTTGTATGGAGAAGCTAATGTTGTGTACGAAAGCATGAATATCACTGCAAGTGCGATCGAAATAGACTATTCAACCAATATCATCACGGCATATGGAATGCCGGATAGCACAGGAAAATTGGCAGGCACTCCTGTGTTCAAAGACAATGATCAGGAAATGAAGGCCGAGAAGATCATGTATAATTTAAAAACACGAAAAGGAAAGATATTTAATGCACTCACTAAGCAAGGCGAATTATTGGTGTTTGGAAATGAGATAAAAAAAGATAGCAACGATGTTATTTACATGAAGAACATGAAATGCATTCCTTGCGAGTACGCCGATTCGCGAACTGTTTTTAGAGCTACACGTGCCAAAGTAATTCCGAATGATAAAATTGTTACTGGTCCAATGTATTTGGAAATTGGCGGAGTGCCGACACCATTAGGATTACCGTTCGGATTTTTTCCGAACACAAAAAAACAACACAACGGAATTTTATTACCGTTTTATGGGAACAGTCCAACACAAGGGTTCTTTTTAAAAGATGGAGGATTTTATATTGGAATAAATGATAGAACCGATATGACCATTCGCGGAGATATTTATTCGAATGGAAGTTGGGGATTGCGCACAAGTAATAATTACAATGTACTTTACAAAGCAGTTGGTGCGATCAATTTAGGATTCAGTCAATTTAATGTGGGGGATAAAGATCTGGCACCATTAGGCCCAAGTAAATTCAACAAACAACAATCATACAGTGTGACTTGGCAACATAGGCAGGATAATAAAAATAATCCTAAAGTGAATTTTGGCGCCAATGTTAATTATCAAAATCAATTGTATAATAAATTCAATGCATTGAATTCAGGACAATATCTTACCAATACATTTCAATCGAATATAAATTTTAGCAGAGTATTTAAAGTTGGTTCATTAGGTTTAAATGCAACACACAATCAAAATACCAATACTAAACAGGTGGATATTTCTTTTCCTCAATTGACCTTTAATGTAAATCGTTTTTATCCGTTCAAACGAGAGAATGTGGTGAAACAAACGGTGATCGATAAAATAGGCGTAAATTATTTATTTGAAGCGCGTAATACATTAAGCGGATATGATTCTACCATTTTCAAAGGGAATATTGAAGATAGAATGAAATACGGGATCAGGCATAGTTTACCGATCTCAACTAACTTTAGTGTTTTGAAATTTATTACCGTTACGCCCGCCGTTAATTTAAGTTCGGTAATGTATACAAGTTCTATTCGAAAAGAACATTTGCTAACGGCTGCACGAAAAGATAGTATTACCGATAAAACAATTCGTGGTTTTGCGGGAGGCTACGATGCCAATTTTTCTACTGCTATGAGTACAAAAGTATTTTTTGATTATATGTTCAAAACAAAAAAATTGAAACAGATCCGACATTTACTGATTCCTACATTAACGTATGTGTATCGTCCGGATCTTGGCGAAGAACAATACGGCTTTTGGAAAACAGTGAACACGGATACATTGACCAATGGCAGAACTCTTCGTTATAGCATTTTTGAAAAATCGTTGTTTGCCGGTCCCGCAATTGGCAAACAAAACTCCATGAACGTGAATTTGAACAATAATATTGAGGCTAAAATAAAACATGTGAATGATACGGGCGTTACGTATAAGAAAATTGTAGTGTTACAAAATTTAGGCGTTACGGGCTCGTATAATTTTGCCGCCGATAGTTTTCAAATGAGTCAAATTGGAATAAGCGCGCGTAATAAATTATTTAAATATTTTGATGTATTGGTGGCTTCAACATTTGATCCGTATGGCTATGATAAAACAACGCAACACAGAGTGAAAGAATATGCGCAAAATTATAATGGAAAAATGTTGCGATTCTTAACTGCTAATTTAGCGGTGAATGCAACATTTGGAAGTAATGATCTAGAGGCTCTTCAAAAATCAAAACGTTCGCCAAACCTTACCAATGGTGCAGAGCGTGGCGCCAAAAAAGAACCGGAAAAAGTAGAAGCTTTGCCTTGGAATTTGAGTGTGTATTACAATTATAATATAACACCCGATGCTACCGAGCCCGGAAACAGCTCAAAATTTAAAACAACACAAGCCTTAACGTTCAGTGGAGATGTATCGCCAACAAAATATTGGAAAGTGGGGATCACCAGCGGTTACGATTTTATGGCTAAGAATTTAAGTTATACCAGTTTTGATATTTACCGCGATCTTAAATGTTGGGAAGCGCGCATTGGTTGGGTGCCTTTTGGATTTAGGAAAAGTTATAACATCACTATTAATTTAAAGACCGGAATGTTGAACGATATCAAAGTGCCTCGTCAAAGGCAGTGGTACGACAATTTTTAAAACATGGAAACAAATTATTTAGAAAGCGCAACAAAGCAGTTTGAATATTACAAACTCCTTGGCGAAAAGGCCATGCAGCAATTAAAGGACGAGCAATTATTTTTTGTCCCCTCGCCCGATAGCAATAGCATTGTCGTTATTGTGCAACATTTATCGGGCAATATGCTTTCGCGTTGGACTGACTTTTTAACTACCGACGGTGAAAAAGAATGGCGCAAGCGCGATGAGGAATTTGAAGAGATCGTAAAAACAAAAGCTGAATTAATGAACGTGTGGGACAAAGGATGGAATGTTTTATTTACCACACTTAAAAGTTTAAGCAATAATGATCTTGGAAAGATAATTTACATTCGCAATCAAGGATGCACAGCGCAAGATGCGATCAATAGACAATTAGCACATTATCCTTATCACATTGGACAAATGGTGTATGTTGCGAAATTATTAGTGAGTAAGGAATGGCAATCGTTATCAATTCCAAAAAATCAATCGAAGAACTACAACAACGATAAATTCTCAAAGGATAAGTCGATACAACATTTCACGGATGAAATTCTTAAGAAGAATAAGAAAGATATCTAAGCAATAAATTTTAAATTTTTTATTTGGGCGCCTCCCCTTTGCTTATGGAATTAAGGAGCAAGGGGGCCGGGCTTTCGCCACTCGCTCTTTTTTATCTCTATGGAATTACGGATGATAAAAAAGGAGCTCAAACAATGGCTCAATCCCTGGCGCGGCAGTTTGGAAAGTTGAAACTCGAAAAACCCTATTTCTCCGCTCGCCGCGTGAGGGATTGTAGCGAAAATCCTTTTTGCTTCCAGTGTGTTTGGTGCAAAAAGATTGTAGCGGAAAGCCCGACGGCAACCGAACTTCCAGCGTATATGGTGTGAGTGTTGCCGGCACGCCCAAAAAATAAAACAAATAAAAAAGCCCTTCCGAAATAGAAGGGCTTTGAATTTTATAAAGAAAATTTTTACTCTACTCTTTTAATAGTACAACCAATTGATTTTGTCTCTTGCATTTTAGGAGTCTCGCCTTTTGCAACCGATGCTAAAGCATCTTTTAAATAAGGAGCTTTTACTGCCGCCGCATCTTTTACGTTATCATCAATAGCGCCTTTATAAGCCAAACCTTTTGCATTAAATAAAAAACATTGCGGTGTGCGAGTTGCACCAAACGCATCTGCCACTGCGCTTTTTTCGTCAACAACATAAGGACATTTTAATCCTTGCGCTGTATAATATTTACTCATTTCATCAAAACTATCTGCTTCGCTGCGTTGTGCTTCGTTGCTGTTAATGATAATGCAACCAATTCCATTGCTCAAACAATAATCAGAGTATTCTTTGATGCGTTTTTCGCTTAGTTTTACATAAGGACACGTATTGCAACTGAAGATCACTAATAATCCTTTGGCAGTTTTGCTTTCGCCCAAAGAAACAGTTTTACCTGAAACATCTTTCATTTTTGCATCAGCCATTGGTAAAGCAGCGTTCAACGCAAGCTCAGGTCCGGCTGCTGGTTTCATAAATGAGAATAAGGTTACAACAAGTGCAACCAAGGCGGGATAAATAATTAATTTCTTCATGATTGAATTTATATGATCAAAGTTAAGATATGCAAAGGATATTAGGTATTGTTTTAACACAATTCTATGGCATTTTATCCATAAAAACGGCGTTTGTTAACCTAAAAAGTAACTTTTACAGGCCATAGTATTATGCTATAAAGCAATTAAGAGGCCAATGTTAAAACTCTCTATATTTTTAACGCCTCTTAACAGGCATTTTTTGGCAAATTTACTTTATTGGACACGCCTGAACACATACAGCAATTACCTAAACCCAAACGAAGTTTTTTAGGACGTTTGTTTCGTTTTATTTTTTGGTTCGGATTCATCATCATTGTTTTACTGATCACCGCAATTTCTTTGGTATACATTTACGAAGATGATGTGAAAGCGATCATCATTAAAGAATTAAATAAAAATTTAAATGCAGAGATAAGATTAGATCCGAAGAATATTGACCTCACTATTGTCAAAACATTTCCTGATTGTGCACTTGAGTTCAAAAATATTGCGTGCATGGAAGCGATCAAAAGTGATAAGCGTGATACATTAGTATTTGCTAAAAGTCTTCAACTTAAATTTGACATCAAAGATCTGTGGAATAAAAAGTACGATATCAAAAAAATAAAAATGATGGATGCGTTCTGTCGTTTGAAAGTGAACAGCAAAGGAAAACCGAATTATATTGTGTGGAAAGACCCTTCAACAAGCTCAATGACAAGCACGCTGGTTGCGAATGATAGTTTAAAGTTCAATCTCGAACAAATTGAATTGGTAAATGTGGACATGAGTTATATTGATCACGAATATAAAGTAAGAACGCAATTCAATATAAAACAAACAGATCTGTCGGGGAATTTTAGCGATACCGATTACGAGTTAAAAGGAGAGGGTGATCTTTTTGTAAATAAAGTAAGCGTCCATAAGACCGACTACATTAAGAATAAGAATGTAAAATACAAAGCCGCATTGCAAGTAAGCAAGGATACCTACAAGATCAAAACATGCGACGTTCAATTAAACAAAATGATGTTGGAAACTACAGGCAATATTGTTTACGGAGATAGTTTAAGTGAATTGGATCTTGATTTCAAAGGGAAGAATTTGGATATACAATCCATACTTTCGTTATTGCCCGAATCGCAAAAGGAGCATGTTCGCGATTATAAGAGTGATGGAAATTTTTATGTGAACGGAAAAATGAATTACAGAAATAATTTTGATGTGAGCGTAGATTTTGGCGTGAGTAATACCACCGTTGTTTATCAACCCAAAGATGCTAAGCTCACTAATTTAAATGCCAAAGGAAGATTTATAAGGACAAAGGATAAAACCTTGCTTGAACTAAAAAATGTTTCGGGCGATCTGATGAGCGATCATTTTTACGGCGATATGGTAATGACCGAATTTAATGATCCTTTCCTTGATCTGAAAGTAGGAGGAACATTGGATCTTGAGAACTTCACAAAATTTTGGCCAATAGATACACTTTCTAAATTAAAAGGTAAAATAGTATTTAATGGTTTAATGAAAAGTAAAGTGGAAGAGCTGAAGAAAAATGTATTGTCCGAAAATGCATCTTTAGAATTACAAGCCACTCTCAAAGATCTTGTGATCCAATTTAAAGGACAAAAAGACAGCACAAATATCTATTCATGCGAGGTAAGAGCATTGGATCGCTTGGTTGAAGTAAAAGGTCTTTCCATCAAAAAAGGAAGTTCGGATATGAAGATCAATGGAAAATTAGAAGGGGCTTTTAATTATATTTTGGATGCTAAAAATCCGCTAAAAGTTTATGGAGATCTAAAAAGCGATAGAATTGTTCTAGAGGATTTTATTTATGACGAACAACCTGCGAATGCTTCGAACAAAAGTGAGGTTGATGTCCCTGATAATATCAATTTTATTTTGGATGCGAACATTGGAACCTTGAGTTTTGGGAAATTCAATTCAACTCAGGTCCAAGGGAATATAGAACTGAAAAATAAAAAGATCTTGGCAGAAGGACTTAATTTAAATACGATGGATGGAAATGCTACTATTGACGCGCTTCTTGACTTTAATGGTAAGAATTTAGAAGTGGCCATGCATGGAGAAATGGTGAAGATCAACGTAGCAAAGATGTTCTCACAATTAAATAATTTTGATCAGGAAACATTAAAGGATAATAATGTGGGTGGTTTGCTAAATGCAAGTATTGATTTTAGCGGCACATGGAATAAATTTTTGGAACCTGATCTTAATTCGATGAAGGCAACATCAGATCTGCAAATAGAGCAGGGAAGGTTGATCGACTTTAAGCCACTGGAGAGTTTGGCAAAATTTGTTGACATCAACGATCTTAAGAGTATAAAATTCTCATCGCTTCAAAGCAGAGTTGAAATAAGCAAAAGCATTATTACTATTCCTAAAACCGCCATTAAAAATTCGGCATTGAATATTGATTTCTGGGGAACGCACAGTTTTAATAATGACATAGATTATCATATTCAATTATTGATAAGCGATTACCTTAGTAAAAAACGAAAACCGGATGCTGATGATGAATTTGGTTTGGTGGAGAATGATCCGGAAAATCATCGCAGCGCTTTTATTTTAATGACGGGCACCGTTGATAAGCCCATTATTAAATACGATCGCAAAGGAATGAAACAAAAGATAAAGGAAGACATTAAGAATGAAAAACAAAATTTAAAAGCGATATTGAAAGAAGAGTTCGGTTTATTCAAAAAGGATTCTATCAAAGTAAAAACAACACCTAAGTCGGATCAGCAATTTAAACTTGAAGATCCAAAAAAGAAAAAGAAAGATCCTGAGAAGGAAGAAGAGGATGACGATTTTTAGGTATTAAAGTCAGAAACCACCAAGTATTTTATCACCATTACCTATTTTCAACCACCAAGTCACCAAGACACGGTTTTTTTATGCACTAACAGTGTCTTGGTGTCTTGGTGGTTAATTTTGTTCTAAAAAAACCTTGTGATCTTTGTGGTTTCTACCTCTATAAATTTTACCCTTCAAACGTAACAGTAAATGTTACCATACGTGATCGCACTTTATCCAAACTATTCGTAAAAATGCTATTCTCTTTTTGTAAAAGATTTTTTGTGCCCATATGAAGTTTGAGTTCAAGGCCTAGTTTAAAGTACATCAAATAAAAATCAACGCCCGCACCGCCGCTGTAATAATAATCGTCGCGTTTTAATTTTACATTATCATCTAATTGATTAGCGCCACCACTTTGCACACCGGCTGCTTTTTTGCGCGAAGCAAGATCGAGCATATACCCGCCACCTCCGATAACGTAAGCACTAAAATTCCCTAATCGTTTGGATTGAATTTTTACTTCGATAGGAAAGATGAGGAATGTTGATTCAACAGTTTTCTCAAAATACTTACTCGAATCACGCGTGGCATTAGAAAGAAAATATTCAATTTTACGAGAAGCAAAACTGATACTTGGCGTTGTACGTAAACGCATGTATTCAAAAATTCTAAAATCGGTCACTAAGCCGATCGCAAAACCGGGTCCGGGACGTGTATAAATTGAACGAATGCGATAACGTGTATCCACATTATTGTATTTGATCACCGTATCCGGAAAAGCCGAGTTCTTTACAGTATTTAATCTAAAATCGGTTTGATTGTATGCAATGGTGAAGCCAAAATGCAGCTGCTGCTTATAAAAGCGAGGTTGATTAACGCTATAACCATCGTTTTGTTGTGCAAACGAAACGTTAATTAATGCCAGTAAAATGACTATGTATCTTAGTTTGTTCAGTGGTACGAATATAACGGTTTTCGGGGAGAAATATTTTGTAATAAAAGGATGATTTAAACACCTAGTTTTTAGGCCTGTATAAGCCCGTTTCGAATATGAATTTTAAGGAAGTATAATAAACGCTTATATCAGAAATTATGGCCTTATTTTCGTTAGCTGCCGTATCAAGCTTTTTAATTGACCTTACGTACATATTATTTTCGCAATTGATCCTAGCCAATTGTTTTTTAAAGATATTATAACGGTAAACACAGGTATCGGTTACTTTGTAAATATCGTTGGTATAATTCCGATAATATACATTTGGAGAAACATTTTGTAATACCCCCTTCCCAATTAAATGCGAGGGACCTTTATAACCCGATCTGCTTAAAATAAATTCGGCTACCTCGGCGTGCGAACATGGCGTATTGATCTGTTTATTTTTTTGTTTATGATCAATGATCAATAATGGCACATGAACTAATTTTGTTTCGTTATCCTTGTCGTTGTAAAATTCGCCATGGTCACCCGTAATAATGATCAGACTATTATCATATTTCTTTTGTGTTTTGAGTTGATCAATAAATTTACCAAGAGCAAGATCCGAATATAAAAATGTCCGTTCGGAAGGAGAAAGTTCTTTTGGAAAATTGAAATTGTTTGGAACTTCAAATGGTTCATGATTACTCATGCTTAAAACAAGGTAAAAATTCTTTTTAGTTGTTTCTATATCTTTGGCTGCAGTAGTATATAAAGCTTCATCATCTACACCCCATGAATTTTTGAATGCAAACGGGTTGATGTCATTCATATCTTTAATATGTGTAACTCCACCCGACTCAAGAAAAAGATCCATATCATCATAACCCGTTCTTCCACCATGAAAAAAATGACTTATATATCCTCGTTTCCGGAGAAGCTGAGGCATTCCTTCAAATGGAAGTTTTAATTTATTTTGTCTGAAAATATTGTACTCCAATATATGCGGGAAACCAAATATAAGTGAGGTAATTCCATATTGTGTTCTTGGTCCGCAAGCAAAACATTTTGTGTAAAGCGTACCATCTTTACACAAAGAATCAAAATTAGGACTTAACCACTTCTCACCATTCAATGCACCAATGCGATTGGCACCAAAACTTTCCATCACCACAAGAATAATTGAATTGTAAGATGAGTCGGCATAATTTACCTCTCGTGAAAGAAGATCGGCGCCCTTGCCTGTGTAATTGTATTTTTTTCTGAACGCTGATAAGGCAAGATCCTTATCCATGATGTCCTTTTCAGTTCTATTAATCATCGAAGAGCCCCACGAATAAAATGGGTTTGAAGCAAGTTGTTTACTTTCGGCAGACACAGGGAACTGATCGGTATAAAAGTTTATTGGATATGGAAGGTATACCAATGTTGGAATTGAAAAGATAAAACAATACAGCAGTGTTTTTTTTATAGGAAGTTGAGGGATCTGAATAAAGAATCTTTTTCGAGCAATGAGAATTAAACTAACACTAGTTATAATTGCAAGGACAAAAAATAGAGTGATCCCCGAATCAAATGTATTGGATAAAAGATCACCGGTGCCAAACAGGTTAAAAGATACAAGGCTTAATCGTGTTCGTGTATAATAAAAAGAAAATATATCCAGAGAATTTAAAAGTGCCCATATCAAAAGAATGAATACATAAAACCCATTTAATTTTTTCTGATCAATAACTCTACAAAGCAAAAAAAATGAAATAAGGACGAATGAAATAAAACTTAGATCATAAATTAATCCAATAAAAATACCCGAAACTAATGATGAGTAACCCGTGAACACGTGGTGGCATACTGCAAATAAAATGAGTCGTTGAAATGCGCCAAAAAAAAGAAATAGCAGAATTGGTTTTATGACAGCATTAAAAATGATCATTTTTGTAGCTGAACGATCTCCTCTACGGATCTAGTGCCAACATTAATTCTTATTTTGATCTGATCAGATCCTGTTAAGGCAGACATATCAAATTCTTTTAAACTGCTATTAATGTTACTTTTCAATACTTCCTTCCCATTAGTATCAACGAAACTAATAGTATAATTAACTTCTTTACCGAGACTTGTAACAGTGATCTTTTTATTAGAAGAAGGAAGAATAGAGACGGTCACCACATCGTTCTTAAAAGCTTTTTTGCTGTACATATATCTTATCTTTTTCTTTAGATCAGCTTCTTCGCTTTTGTCGGTTTTTAAATAAGCATAGGTAGTTGTTTTGTTAGAATTAGAATTCTTAGCCTTTGCACTTTCTCCGGTATACCAAACCCTTACATAATCCACATCCAAACTATTTGGGAAATAACTTGTTTTATTTATTCCCGGCTCAAAACCATAATGATCTTTTGCTGGTCCGGTACCAATTATCAAGTTCATTTGTTGCGAAGCAAAATCCCCTTCAAAATAAGCAATGCCCACACCATTCAAATACCATTTTACATAACCATCTTGCCACTCACCTGCCAGCACATTATACTGTTCATTTAAAGCTTCCGACGTTTTTATCCAGCCCGAAAATCCTTTTGGAAATAAACCGCTGTTCTTATATTTCTTATCACAACCTTCAGGACAATGCGTTGCAACGTGTATAGAACGTTTACGTTCTCCTTTTAATTCAAAAAAATCAATTTCATCTTTTTGATTATTTCCATAGAGCCAAAATGCAGGCCACATACCGTAACTATCGGTTGTTCTAAAACGCATTTCAAAATAACCTTTCCCAAATTGTTTTTTACTCCAAACATTACCACAAGAATAAATATATTTGAATTTATTATCAGGAGTCAATTTGCTTTTGTATTCTTTTTTAAAAGCCGAATCCAATTGCCAATCGGGTACACCACCATATCCGGTATCACGGTAACACATGAATTTAGCTATACCATTTTCGAACTCGATGCGTTTTGGCAACATGATATAATCAAAACGATAATTGATCTGGGCATAACTGTAAGAAGGGATCCATTTTTCAAGATCAACTGAGCTGCCATTAAATTCGTCACCATCAATATAGGTCCATTTTACAACGGTGTCGCTTTTGAACTGGAACATTACTTGCGAACGGATATTACAAAACAATGTAATAAACATACACAGTAAGATATATCTAAGTCTAATCATTCAACTTCAACACAGCCATGAACGCGCTCTGAGGGATCTCTACATTACCAACTTGTTTCATGCGCTTTTTACCGGCTTTTTGTTTTTCGAGTAATTTACGTTTACGCGAGATATCACCACCGTAACATTTTGCAGTTACATCTTTACGCATGGCACTAATAGTTTCACGCGCAATAATTTTAGAACCAATGGCGGCTTGGATAGGAATTTCGAATTGTTGTTTTGGGATTAATTCTTTTAATTTTTCGCAGATCTTTTTTCCGAACAAATACGAATTACTTCTGTGTATCAAACACGATAAGGCATCAACAGGTTCGCTCTTTAAAAGAATATCTAATTTTACAAGATCCGAATCGCGCATGCCCGTTGGATGATAATCAAACGATGCATATCCTTTTGAAATGGATTTTAAACGATCAAAGAAATCAAATACAACTTCACCTAATGGCATTTCAAATATCAATTCAACTCTGTCGGCCGTTAAATAATTTTGTGTGACAATTTGTCCGCGCTTTTCAATACATAAACTCATCACCGGACCAATAAATTCTGATTTTGTTATGATGTTCGCTTTGATATAAGGTTCTTCAATTCGTTCTATGCGTCCGGGATCAGGAAGATCGCTAGGATTATTTACCGTTACAACTTCTCCATTGGTTTGATAGGCTTTATAAGATACGTTTGGTACGGTTGTAATAACGGTCATGTTGAACTCACGCTCTAAACGTTCTTGCACAATTTCCATATGCAACATCCCTAAAAATCCGCAACGAAATCCAAAACCTAATGCTAAGGATGATTCAGGTTCCCATGTTAACGAAGCATCATTGAGTTGTAATTTTTCCATGCTGTAGCGCAGCTCTTCAAAATCTTCTGTATCTACAGGATAAATTCCTGCGAACACCATGGGCTTCACTTCTTCAAAACCATGAATGCCTTCGGCACACGGACGATCAAAATGTGTGATCGTATCTCCAACTTTTACTTCTTTAGCACTTTTAATTCCCGAAATAATATATCCAACATCACCTGTACTTAATTCATTACGCGGTTCGGGTTTTAATCTTAATACACCAACTTCATCTGCATCATAAAATGCACCGGTGTTCACAAATTTTACTTTCTCGCCTTTTTTAATAGTGCCATTTATAATTTTGAAGTATGCAATAATTCCTCTAAACGAATTGAATACACTGTCAAATATCAATGCTTGCAAAGGCGCCTTAGGATCTCCAACCGGCGCTTTGATACGTTCAATGATGGCCGCTAAAATTTCTTCAATGCCCATTCCTGTTTTTCCACTGGCAGGAATAATGTCTGCCTTTTCGCAACCAATAAGATCAATGATCTGATCCATCACCACTTCAGGTTCCGCACTCGGCAGATCCATTTTATTTAAAATGGGAATAATTGTTAGATCGTGTTCTAAGGCTAAATATAAATTGGAAATTGTTTGCGCTTGAATTCCTTGCGCTGCATCTACAATTAAAAGCGCACCTTCACATGCAGCAATAGAACGTGAAACTTCGTAACTAAAATCAACGTGACCCGGTGTATCAATTAAATTCAAAACAAACTTTTCGCCTTTATATTGGTAATCCATTTGTATGGCGTGACTCTTGATCGTAATGCCGCGTTCTTTTTCAAGATCCATATCATCCAACACCTGCGCTTGCATATCGCGACTACTGATGGTATTTGTAAATTCAAGTAAGCGATCGGCAAGGGTGCTCTTTCCGTGATCTATATGGGCAATGATACAAAAGTTCCGAATGTTCTTCATTTCTCTAAAGGTCTCAAATTTAGGCTACAAAAATAACAATTTTAAGGGTTTTTACCCCTAAAAACTTGCTATTAAGCCTAAAGAAAAATACATTTGGTCATATGGGACATCATAGGACAAAAAAGCCAAAAGAGACCATTGAAGTTAAGGAGGTTGAGGCGGCTAAAGAACCCGAAATTCCAACATTGGAGCCCTTTAACCGTGAGGTATTTTATAGTATAAACATCCGCGATCTTTTTATAGATATTTTATTCGTGATCTTTTCTTTTTCTATCTCTACCGAATTTTTTTCGGAAGGAGGATTGTTTGATAGTTTAAAGACCTGGCAAATTTTAGCGATGTATTGCGCGGTAGTGCTTACGCTGCCATATTACCTTGGTTATTTATACATTCACAATTCGGCCTACTTTTCAAAAACGGTGATGAAGATCCAGTTGTGGGTATTTATTCTTATTACGTTTGTTGTGTTGGTTGATCTGGTTCGTCTCACATTTAATTTGGAAGATATTGAAGAACCAAAACACGATGTGAGTGGTTTTTTTGCGGTGTTCAGTATGTTCTTGTTGGTACTCGGACCAATGATGTGCATTGCGGGAGGCATACGCGGCTACAGAGAATTTTCGAAAATAAAAGAAGACGAATACAAATTTAATTCAGATAATTTTGCAAGTACAGGAGCATTCTTCATCATTATTTTAGCAATTGCTTTCATGATCTATTTTATTGGATTATTTCCGGATGATAAAGGTGGACTTGCGGCGGTAGTTGGAATGTTTGCAGGACCATTTGCAGCAGTGATCGTTTTTGGAATTATTATGGGATTTTTTACGCTGCTTGATAAAATTGGACTTTACAAACCTATTGTAAAATTATCGAGTGGTTTATTTCCCTTATTCATTATTAGTGTTCTGGTTTTTTGGTCGGGAGTGAATTTGCATTTTATTCACAACGATTTTGCGAATGCTTCCGGAAAGATTCCCGCAGGAAGTATGATCATTGCCGTACTTCTTTCGGGGTTGATCCCTTTTAGAATAATTACATTGTTCAATCCGCCTTGGAGAATATCGCAGATCATCATCGGTATTCTTTCCATGGGATATTTTTTTTACCGATTGGCGCAGATCGTATATTGATCAGATATTAGCCACTAATTTCACTAATTAACTTTAATAATACTGTGTGAAGAATTATTGCACTAAAAAGCAGCGAAGCTGCTTCTGTTTTAGTGAAATTTTGAGTAATCGCGGATTTAGAGATAATTCGTGAAATTAGTGGCTAAAAAACGCGCCGCTAAGCGATCTTACAAACGTTTGAATAAATTTTTAATATAGTCGATCGTTGTGATCTCTTTGAAATTATCTCCTAAGGCATGATTCCACATAAATGGTAAATTATAACTCACCGTTGCCATGGCGGTCAATGTCTTATCATCCCATTCTTTATGTAAATTTTGAGGAAGTGTGATATTATGTTTTTTGATCATCTCCTTAAATTCTTTTACGCCTTGCGGATAAATATCTTCGAGATGTTGAAAGATAACGCAGTTGGCGTAACAATGACGCGTGCCATGAATTTTTGAAAGTCCGTAACTCAATGCATGACAAACACCAACTTCGCTATACGTTAAACTTAATCCGCCCATCAATGATGCCACCATTAATTTATCATCGTTGTCTGCGGTTTGTCCGCTTTTTTCTCCAAGATAAACTTCGCGGCAAAGTTCCAATGCTTTATCGCCATACGCTAAACTAAATGCGTTATTGCGAATTCCACCGTACGATTCGATGCAATGAATGTACGTATCCATGCCTGTGTAAAACCACCAATCGGTAGGCACAGATGAAATTAATTCGGGATCTAATATCACTTGATTAAAAACGGTCCAATCACATTTCAATCCTAATTTTTTTTCCGGACCTGTAAGTACGGCTGTCATCGAAACTTCTGCACCTGTTCCGCTAATAGTTGGAATTCCTAAATGATAGATGCCCGGTTTTTTTACGAGATTCAATCCCTGATATAATGTGGAAGAACCTTCGTTGGTTAACATGAGTGATAAAGCTTTGGCAATATCCATAATGCTTCCGCCGCCAATTCCAATAACGCCACTTGGTAATCCTTTTTTAGTTAGGATCTCATCACGTAACGCATCAATTTGTTGTGTGGTTGGTTCGTGAGGATCAACATCAATATAATAAATTAGATCTTCCGGTTTGTTCTGTAATTTATTGCTGAGTGGTTTTCCTTTGAAATAATTATCTACAACATAAATAAAATAATTCTTGTTCTCCTTGCGAATGGGTTCAACCGTTTCGGCTAATTGGCTAAACGAACCTCTGCCGTAGGTTACCTTATCAATGTTCTTAAAATTTTTGTGCGACATAAATTATTGCGAGTACAACTCTTCTACTTTATTCCAGTTCACTATATTCCACCAGCCTGTGATATAATCAACGCGTTTGTTCTGATATTTTAAATAATACGCATGTTCCCAAACATCCAATGCTAAAACAGGTTTACCTTTTTCGTTCTCCAAATTCATTAAAGGATTATCTTGATTTGGTGTTGTTATGATCTTTAATTTTCCTTCATTCGTTTTGATCAACCAACACCAACCGCTTCCAAATATCTTTAAGGCTTTTTCGGAAAATTCTTTTTTAAGATCATCAAACGATTTAAATTCTGCTTCAATGGCCTTTGCTATTTTTCCTTCCGGTAAATTTGCTTTGCTTTCCGGATTTGGTTTTAATAAGGTCCAAAATAAAGAGTGATTAAAGTGTCCGCCCAAATTATTTCGCATAACAGCACTTGTGGTTTTATCAATGTGTGAACACTTTACGTCATCACTACTCAAATAATCAATATTCGTTGAAGGCGTTTCATTTAATTTATTTACGTAAGCTTGATGATGCTTTGTATAATGGATCTCCATTGTTTTTGCATCAATAAAAGGCTCGAGTGCATTATAAGCGTATGGTAATTTAGGAAGTGTGAATGCGTTATCGGTACCGGCAATTTTATTTGAAACAGTTTCTAAGTGCGAAAGTTTTTCCTCGCCCAATAAATTCTTTCCTAAGCCCACTAATCCAAGCAAAGCACTTTTCTTTAAAAAATCTCTGCGGTCGTTACTCATTTAAAATTGAATTAAAAGTTGATCTTTTTCTACGGCATTTCCTTTTTGCACCGCAATTCTTTTTATCACACCATCGGTTGGACTCTTAAGCATGTTCTCCATTTTCATAGCTTCTAATACTAAAAGTACATCGCCTTTTTTTACTTCATTGCCTTCATGCACTAAAATATTCAAAACCATTCCCGGCATTGGCGCTTTGATCTGATTTATTTTCGCACTCGCAACCTTATCCATTCCTAAGCTGTGTAATAATTGATCGTACTTATCTTTTAGTTCGATGGTATACTTCACCGAATTTATTTTTAGTACCATTGTTTTTTCGGCAGCGTTTAATTTCATCACATCAATATTAAACGACTGATCATTATGGATCAAATGATATTGATACGAATTAATTTTAATGAAACTTCCTTTTACCAACGCTTCATTTAATGTGCCTTCAAAATCGTTTCCTTTTAATTTAAGATCACTTTTATGTTTGTTGCTGCCGTTTACGTTGATGGAATACATAGTGTGCAAATTTAATAAAAAAACCCCCGGTGTTCGCCGAGGGTTTGAATGTGATATCTTTGAGTTTATTTCTTTACGAATTCACCCATTTTATTATCGTAGTTAAGGAAGTAACCGCCTTTAGGTAAGTTACTTACATCTATCTTATCGCCATAGCCTTTTTTAACCACATTACCGTATTGATCGTAGATCTCATACATGGTCTCAATTGGTTTTCCTTTGGATACGAAATTAATGTCTTTGCTTGCTTTGATAGGCGCGAATGATATTTCAGGAACTTCACTTACAAACTCAGCAGCCTTACTTAAACGTGGTTGCCCGCTATAATCGGTTTGACGGATACGTACTTGATTTTTGCCACTGTGCGGTACAATTTTGAAAGAATAATTGTTTGTTGTTGGAGTGCCCATTCCGTCAACTTCACCAACTTTTACCCATTTGTTCCAGCGGAATTGTTCTACTGCGAAAGCTAACTTACCGGTTTCAGATTTAGTGCTCCAGGTGAATGTGCCATCTTTGTCAACTTCCATGCTAATAACCTCGTAAGTACTCTTAGGTTTTAACACTTCGGCATTCAATACTTTTGGCTTACAATCTTCTTTGTGGAATATTTTGATCTCAACTTTATCTCCAATACTGAGCTTATGGGGCTTCATATCGATCTCAAAAGCGCTTGAGTTGATCTCGTCTGTGGTGATGTTACCATTAACCTTAACCTCTGATACACAGAAGCCTACGCCATTTGATCCAAACGGATTTTGAATATATAGGTTTTTACCTTGGTAATTGCCCTCTAAAATGATAACTCCACCGCTTTGGGCAGCTAAGTTCAAGAAGCCTAAGGACAGTACTAAAGCAAGTAAGCCAATTTTTTTCATCGATTAAAAAATACCGTTTGTAACTTTAAGTTGCAATATTATGTTCTTATTTTCGAATTACAAAATATTTTTGACAAAAAAACCATTTTTTATTTAAGTGGCATTTTTGATAAATTACCTATATTTGTTTGTGAAAAGGATTTATATGAGATTAGTTAGTTCTGTATGTGTTGTTGCCGCTCTGACACTGGGTTTAAACGCTTGTAAAAACGGGAATTCTGACATTGGAAGCAGCTCAGGTTCGTCAATGAAAACCGATTACGAGGGAGGGAATAAAGTAGTAAGAATCGCCGAAAATTCGGCCCCAATTAGCATTTTTCCGCATAAACTCACCCAATCTACAGAAGGGCTTATCTCAGGACAGATCTTTGAAGGACTGGTAAAGGTTGACCCTAAGACACTTAAGGTGGTTCCGGGCCTTGCCGAGAGCTGGGATATACAACCGAATGGCAAAACCATCACATTTCACTTAAGGAAAGGGGTTAGATTTCATAGGTCGGCTGCTTTGGACTATAAGGAAGTAGAATTAACAGCGCAAGACGTAAAATTCACCTTTGAATTGCTATGCACTGCAAGTAATGATAACCTTCATTTTGCAACGATCTGTAAGGATAGGATAGTAGGCGCTAACGAATGTTACGAAAATTCAAAAAAGGGAGAAAAAATTGACCTAAAAGGGCTAAAGATAATTGACGATCACAATTTCTCAATAGAATTACTTAATTCGCCTGCTATTTTTTTAGACATTTTGGGTGGTCCTTTTGCAGGAATACTTTCTAAAGAAGCTTACGCTGTAGATAAAACAAAAACAATTGTTGGCGCCGGTCCGTTTATTTTGGATACAAAACGCACAACGCCACAACAATATGTGCTTTATAAAAATATTGATTATTACGGAAAAGATAAAAAAGGAAATTCCTTACCGTATTTGGATAGCGTTATTGTAGATATCACCGGATCATCGGAAATTGCATGGAATGGTTTTAGAGCAGGTAAATATGATTTCATCAGTTCAATTCCCGCTAACCAATTAAAACAAATTGTTGAGGAGAACATCAAAGATTTTAGCGGTAAGGATCCAAAATATGTTTTGGAAAGAAATGCAGAGATGATCACGCAGTATTATCTTTTCAATATTCATAAAAAACCTTTCGATAATATTAAAGTTCGTCAAGCAATCAATTACGGAATAGATCGTGATAAATTAATTGAGCGTGTTTTGTTTGGACAAGCATATGGTCCTGCAAGCAATGGAATTGTTCCTCCAACATTTGATTTTTATAAGTCGGGAACTATTGAAGGCTATACGTTTGATCTTGCAAAAGCTAAAAAATTATTGGCCGAAGCGGGATATCCGGATGGAAAAGGTTTTCCGGAAATAAAATTAATTGTGAATTCGGGTAACATGCGTAACAATACTGTAGCAGGAGAAATTCAAAAACAATTAATGATGAATTTGAATGTGAACCTCACATTTGAATCACTTCCAAATGATACTAAATTTATATTGCAAACAAGCGGACAAGGTGATATTTTCCGCGATGGTTGGGTGGCCGATTATCCAAGTCCCGAATCATTCCTTTCGATTTTTTATGGTGAGCCTGTTGAGAATGATACAGCGCATATCTCGTATCCAAACACCATGCGTTTTGTAAATAAAGAGTATGATAAATATTACGAAATGGGTCGCGATGCATTGAATAGAGATACAGCATCCGTTTATTTTTTAAAGGCCGAAAAGATATTGGTACGAGAAGCACCTTTGATGGCTTTGTGGTACGAAAGCAATTATCGTTTGATCACTTCGCACTTAATTAATTTTCATGTGAATCCTTTACGTCATTTCGATTTCTCGGAAGTTGATGTGAAAGATAAGGAAGCAGAAAAGAAATAAAAATAATTCAATTCAAAATTAAAAAGCCCGGTCGGTAAGATCGGGCTTTTTTATTGGGATCTTTAACCACGAAAGGCACAAAAATCCTACACGAAATTCACTAAACGTTTCGTGACTTTCGTGAAAAATCCCGATAGCTATCGGGATCGTGTTTTTCGTGGTTAAAAAGCCCTATTTAAACAGCGTCGTAATCAATAATTACTTTTTCGGTAATAGGATGTGATTGACATGTGAGCACATATCCTTGCGCTACTTCATCATCGGTTAAAGCAAAGTTGGCATCCATTTTTACTTTGCCTTCAATTACTTTTGCGCGACACGTACAACACACTGCGCCTTTGCAACTAAATGGCGCATCAACTCCGGCTTCAATGCTTGCATCTAAAATACTTATGCCTGTAGTTTCAAGATCGTAAGAAGTTTCAACGCCGTATTGGATAACGGTAACTTTTGCTTTTACATCAGCACCGCTGCCTTCGCCACTTGCTTTATTAACGGCATCAATTACACTGGTGAAATATTCGATGTGAATTTTTTCTTTCTTTATATTGAGTTTTTCTAAAGTGGCTTTTACATTTTCCATCATGGGGCCGGGACCGCAAATAAAATAGTCGTCGGCATTTCTTGCATCAAGACCTTCGATCAATTGCGCAGCTTTATCGGGAGTGATAATTCCTTTTTGAAGATCAGGGACCGAATTTTGCGGCGCATCAAACACATAAACCACTTTTAAATTTGGGTTTGAAGAAGCGAGCTTATCTATCTCACTTTTAAAAATAGTTGAACTCTCATTTTTGTTAGCATAAATAAGTGTAATGGTACTATATTTCTCAACGTATAAAATACTTTTTAAAATGCTCATCATAGGTGTTATCCCACTTCCGCCCGCAAACAAAACGTATTTCTTTTTTTGATTTCCGGCAAGGATGCTAGTAAAAGTTCCCATGGGTGTCATCACTTCAATAACATCTCCCACTTTTAATTTTTGATTGATGTGCGACGATACCAAACCTTCTTTTACTTCTTTGATGGCAACACGTAATTCTTTTTCGTGAGGCGCTGTGCACAAACTGTAAGAGCGACGCACTTCGTTACCACCGATCATCATTTTAAGGGTGATGTATTGTCCTTGCTTAAATAAATATTCGGGTTGCTGAGGTGCTGGTACTTCAAACGCCACCGAAACCGCTTCGGGCGTTTCTCTTTTTATATCTTTAACTTTTAACGAATGAAAGCGAGCCATGTAAATAAATTGAGCTGCAAAAATAGCAGAATTAAGCCAATAAAAAAACTTTACAGAAGCACCTGATCTGAAGACTGATGCCTTTTAAAAATTTAGGATAAATATGACCTCTTTTTTTAATTTGTAAAAGGACCGAATCACAGAATTATTAATTAAATTAGCATTCTTAATAAACGAATTTAAAACCATAATCATGAGTATCACAAAAGGACAAACAGCGCCAAATTTCAAATTAGTTAATCAAGATAAAAAGGAAGTTGAATTGGCTTCATTAAAAGGAAAAAATGTATTGATCTTATTTTTTCCATTTGCATTTACAGGAACTTGCACAAAAGAACTTTGCAGCGTTAGAGATACGATAGCCACATACAATAATTTAGATGCTGTTGTATTGGGAATTTCGGTTGACTCACCTTACACACTTGTTAGATACAGAGAAGAGCAAAAATTAAATTTTGATCTGCTTTCTGATTTTAACAAAACAACTTCGGAAGCTTATGGAACTATTTACGAAACATTTGGTCCGGGTTTAAAAGGCGTAAGCAAACGATCTGCCTTTGTTGTTGATAAAAATGGGATAGTACGTTATGCCGAAGTTTTAGATGTTGCAACCGATCTTCCTAACTTTGAGAATATCAATAGCACACTTCAAGCGCTTAAGTAAAATTTTAAAACTCTGTTTAAATAAACATCTTTTAGAAGCCGGCTGCGATGAGGCCGGCCGTGGTTGTTTGGCAGGACCGGTTTTTGCGGCGGCAGTAATTTTGCCGAAGAATTTTAAGAATGAATTGCTGAATGATTCAAAGCAGCTTAAAGAAAAAGATCGTGATGAATTACGAAAGATCATTGAAAAGGAAGCCGTAGCATACGCCGTTGCACAAGTAAATAATTTAGAGATCGACGAGATCAATATTTTGAACGCGTCTTTTTTAGCCATGCATCGCGCACTTGATCAGTTAAAAACAATCCCGGAATTTATTTTGATCGATGGAAATCGTTTTAAACCGTATAAAAAAATTCCGCATCAATGCATTATAAAAGGCGATGGCAAATACATGAATATTGCTGCGGCAAGTATTTTGGCAAAAACTTATCGCGATGATTTTATGAAACAAGCAGCGCAGACATATTCTCAATTTGGATGGGAATCAAATATGGGCTATCCAACCATAAAACACCGAGAAGCTATTCGTGCGCATGGAACTACACCTTTACATCGCATGAGTTTTCAATTATTACCAAGGCAGCTTGAGCTCGAGCTTTAAGCCACTAATTGCACGAATTAACACTGAGCGCGGTGATAGATTAGTGCAATGATTACACAGAGCATGGTTTAGAGAAAATTAGTGGAATTAGTGGCAAAAAAAGGATGCTGTTTCCAAACAATAAATGTTTCATAACTTCATTAGCATTTCCTTTGCAAAAATAATGTAGTGCTTATCTTTAAACAGGATTTGCCGCTCATTAAAAAAATAATTTTCGGAGTATTTGTTGCTCTATCGATCGGCTTAGCTATTTGGGCATATAAAGCTTTGCAACAAAACAAAAAACCTTCCAAAGAAGTTCTAGCGGTTATGCCCGATAGTTGCATTCTGTATTGTTCTACACGCAATTTCACCGATCTGAGCATCAAATTAAATTCGCAGAGTTTGATATTCACTAAATGGAAAAGTTTTGCCGATGTAAAAAAATTATCGAGCGTTATTGATCTTTACGATTCGCTTATTTACAATAACGAACTTATCAATTCCATTGTTCTAAACAATACCATTCATTTTGCTTTTTACAAAGGTGATCATTGGTTGGCAGGATTTGGTTTAAAGGAATTGAAACAAGAAAGTGAACTTTGTCAATTATTAGAGAAAGTGCTTGTGAAAAAAAGCGAGAACGAATTTGTGATCAACACTAACAAAGTAAAAATAAAATACGGCGTTGTTCTTATTTCCGATTCGGATGAGCTTATTGAAATGGCGTTTGGCAATGGAAATAAATTGGGAAGTAATAAATTATTTGTTGATCAACTGGAAGCCATTGGAAAAAATGAGACCATGCGATTATACATCAATGAGGATCTTTTTCAAAAGAATATCATATCACCATTTAAATTAAATAAATTATTAGATGCTTCGGAAATTATTGCCAATATAAAATTCAATCCGAGTGAGCTGATCATTAATGGCAATTATAAACCAAACGATCAATTTCTTCAAACAGTGATACAAAAACAAGATCCGGTAAGTATGGATGTCTTTGAACGTTTACCTTTTGGAACTAATTGTTTTAAAGCGCTCGCGATAAGTTCGCCTCAGGAATTTCAAAAAGTTTTGGGAACAAAAAAAGAAAATGAAACGTTTTGGAAAAAAATAAACGATAAGGCTCTTTATAAAGTGAGTAATGATCTTTATGATTGTATCAATGAGTACGTGGTTGAATTCAGTTCTTTTCAGCACAAAGCTTTGGCTATAAATTTAAATGATACAGTAAAAACAAATGAGGTACTAAAACAATTGAGCGTTTCTGATTCTTTATTCGGTGATGTGAACATTTTTAATTTAAAACAGGCGGACATCATTCAAGGGGCATTTACCGATCTTTTCGACGTGAAAGCCACGCATGCATTTATTTTTAATGAAGCACTTTATATGTGTCAAAGTATGAGTTCTTCACAAGAAATAATAAATGCGTTGAAAAATAATTCTACTTTAAAAAGTAACGAGACCTTTATGAATTATGCCGGAGATAATTTGAATGGGGCTTGTAATTACCTTTATTATCTTGCTCCAAACATGAACAAGCCCTTGGTAAAGCAATTTACGTCACTGGATATTGAAAAGAATAAAGAAGCGATAGAGAATTTAAGTGATGCTAATGTGATGATAAGTAATCAAACCGGCGGTTTAAAATTTAGGATGCAATTGAATTATCAATCACCGTCATCAGAGAATATCCCAAATATGTTATGGCAATGTGCGCTTGATTCGGGAAGTGCGCAACAACCTTATTTGTTCGTCAATCATTTAACCAAAGAGAACGAACTAGTGATACAAGATAAATTAAAGCAATTGTATTTGGTGAATTCAACCGGTAAAGTTCTTTGGAAGAAAAAAATAAATGAGACCATTCGTTCAAAGATATATACAGTGGATATTTTTAGGAACAACAAGTATCAATTATTTTTCAATACCGATAATTATTTGCATTTGATAGATCGTAATGGAAAATATGTGGATGGTTATCCTATAAAATTATCTTCGCCTGCCACGAATGCAATTTCGTTGATAGACTACGAGGGAAATAAAGATCTTCGAGTTCTTATTGCTTGTAAAAATCATTTGATCTACAGTTATACATTATACGGAATACGATCAGAAGGATTTAAACCATACAGAACAGATGCCTCGGTGAAACTTCCTGTAAAATTTGTAAGAGTAGGAGAGAGTGATTATTTAATTACGGTGGATGAAAGTGGGATCATTCATGCGTTCAGTAGAAAAGGGGAGGGAAGGATCGGATTTAAAAATAGAGCTGTTGAAGGTTGCCAGGATTTTGCCATTGTTGCAACAAATAATATCAATCGCACATTTTTATATTACATAGATGAAAAGAACAATTTGATCAATCGCGTGTCGTTTGCCGATAAAAAGGATGTGATCAAACTAAAGGTTGATCTTACGGATGCAAAAATTTCTTTTCAAGATGTGAATGGCGATCAAACACCTGATTTTACGGCCCAATTGTTCAATGGTTTGTATGCTTATGATATTAACGGAACTATTCTATACAACAATCCTAAGTTAAATGGAAATAATGTAGCGTTTGTAAGTCCTGTTAGGGCTAAAAAATTATTTTACGGATACGACGAGAACAAACGCATTATTTTAATGTCGTCAAATGCCAATTTACAAGTTCAGGAATTAGGCTCGGGAACTATTCCGGGAATATTTGATCTTTATAAGGACGGGAAAATGTATCTGGTGTATTCCAACGATGGTAAACTTCGCTGTAATCTCTTAAAATAGATTTTGTGGTTTGTATAACCTAACCTAACTTTACCAAAACAAATTCGATCATGGCACTTCTTACAGTACAAAATGAAAAAGCGGTTAAACGAGTGATCTATGGAGCTGCAGTATTGGTTTGTGGATTGGTGGTGATCCTTCAACAAAAATTCTTGCCACATCCGGATGTCTTTCCTCAATTCATTTATAAATTACCAATGGTAAATGCTATTTTAAATGGCTCGTGCAGTGTGTTGCTTATCTTCTCTCTTCTTGCGATCAAAAAAAGAAATATTACCTTACACAAAAAATTAAATTTAACCGCTTTTGTTTTGAGCTCTTTGTTCTTAGTATGTTATGTTACCGCACATTATTTTATTCCTGATACAAAATTTGGTGATGTGGATCATAACGGAATTATGAGTGCGGAGGAATCGTCGGCTGTTTCGGGAATTAAACCCGTTTACGTTATAATTTTATTATCGCATATTTTTTTAGCTGCCATCGTTCTGCCTTTTGTGCTTTTATCGTTTTACTACGGACTCACCGATCAACGCGAGAAACACAAAAAGATCACTAGGATCTCGTATCCTGTTTGGTTGTATGTGACAATTACAGGCGTTGTGGTTTACTTAATGGTTTCGCCATATTATAATTATTGATAAAGATGCGTGGATATTATTTAATTTCCTGCGCAGCTATTTTTATAACAGCTTGTAATACGTCTCCGGAAAAAAAAGAACAAGCTTCAGAAATAACTTGGAGTCAACACATCGCTCCCATTATTTACCAAAATTGTTCTCCTTGTCATCGCCCGGGGCAAAGCGGACCGTTCAATTTATTATCATACGCCGATGCGGTAAAAAAAGCTAAGCAATTAAAATTTGTTACCAAAACCAAATACATGCCACCTTGGCCTGCGGATGCAAACTATTCGCACTTTGTTGGCGAACGCGGATTAAGTGATGAGCAAATAAAACAAATTGGCGATTGGGTGGATGCCAATATGCCAAGGGGAGATTCTTCAAAAGAGATCTCGGCACCCGTATTTAAAAATAATTCTTTTTTCGGAAAACCTGACCTTGTGATCAAGGCACAAAAACCTGTTGTGATAAAAGGAAATGGCACGGATGCTTTTTTGATCATGAAATTTCCTTATCAAATGGATAGAGATACCATTGCTGATATCATCGAATTTGTTCCTGATCAACGTAAGTTAGTGCATCATGTGAACGGACATTTAATTAGCTACGATGAAAAACGCCAATTCAATTATATGAGTGGTGAGAATATTCACAGCGATACAAAAGCGCAGTTGATGGATGTATATAAGAACATGCATATTCCTTATACAGATAAATTACAACCAAATTTCCCGATGTTAACACTTAATACTGTTTATTATTTGCCGGGATACATTCCGCCTTCTTATCCAAGTGAAATAGGAGGATACCGTTTAAAAAAGAACGGCGCTTTTCTTTTAAATAATATTCATTACGGACCAAGCAACAAGGATCTGTTAGATTCGAGTTATGTTAATGTGTTCTTTAAAAAAGATCCGATCAAGCGACCAATAAAAGAAACACAACTGGGAACGTTTGGCGTTTCGAAAATAGAACCTGAATTTATTATTCCGCCAAACGAGGTTAAGACATTTCATACACAAGCAAAAATTGAAAAAGCAATTTCAATGTTATCTATTAATCCTCACATGCATTTAATTGGGAAAACATTTTGGGCCTTTGCTTTAAAACCAAATGGCGATACCATTCCTCTGATCAAAATACATAAGTGGGATTTTAAGTGGCAGTATTATTATACATTCAAACATCCAATAAAATTAGATGCAGGCACAACCGTTCATGTATATGGAACTTTTGATAATACAAAAGAAAATCCTTTGAATCCGTATTCTCCTCCACAAACTATCACACAAGGCAATGGTGTAGAAAGTATGAGAACAACGGAAGAGATGTTCCAGTTCATTTTTACATTTGTGCCTTATAAAGAAGGGGACGAGAAGATCGATCTGGAGAGAAAACACTAAAGCCTTTTCAAATTCTTTTTTGACGCAATAAAATTCAGAAGATCCTTTTTGAATGCTTCGCCAATGGATAATTGCTCGTTATCCAAATTCACATGATCATTATCGATCGACTTTACCTTAGAGATATTTACCAGATTGGATTTATTTATTCGTATGAAAATGCTTTCGGGTAATTGTCCCAAAATAGATTTTAGATTAGTGGCCACCATATGTTTTTCAGCACCGCAATGAACGATCACATAATCTTTTAAGCCTTCAATAAAATCAATATCATTATAACTCACCCGTATGAATTTTCGTT
Source organism: Sphingobacteriaceae bacterium (assembly GCA_023251775.1). Lineage (GTDB taxonomy): Bacteria > Bacteroidota > Bacteroidia > B-17B0 > Aurantibacillaceae > Aurantibacillus. The sequence continues at coordinate 27,775 of JAHEYC010000010.1, forward strand.
CGGAGCGAATGAACACATGATCATCATCGCCCGAGATATTACTTTTTGGAGTTGTACTTTCTTTTATTTTATTGATCGCTTTAAAAAAACGTTCAAAGCGAATTGGTTTTACCAAATAATCTGCCACATTCAATTCAAAGGCTTCTACGGCAAATTGAGGATAGGCGGTGGTAATGATGATGTTTGTTGTAATAGAACTTGTTTTTAAAAAATCAAGTCCTGTCATGCGCGGCATTTGAATATCAAGGAAAATAATGTCTACGGGATTTTGTTTTAAAAAACCTGCTGCATCAATTACATTGCTAAATTGCCCTGCTAAATTCAACCAATCCACATCATTGATCAATAATTCCATTCCCTGTCGGGCCAATGGTTCATCATCTATAACAATACAATTCATTTTAGTTGCAATTGCAGATCAGCGGTAAAAGTATTCTTATCATTAATGAGTTTAAGATCATGTTTCCCGGGATAAAGAATATTCAAACGACTTTTCAAATTTTCTATCCCAAGTCCTAACGATCCTTCCTTACCAAATATAGCATTTTCCGGCTTTGAATTGGTAACATTAATGGTAAAAAGTCCGTTGCTTCGTTCAAGTTTAATATGAATAAAGGCTTTTTCCATTTGCTGTGAGCCATGCTTAACGGCATTTTCAATAAGCGTTGTAAAAAGTAATGGCTCCACCGTGAATCCGTTCAATTTACTTTTATCATAATCGATCTTTAATTCTAAATTATCTTTTCTTATTTTTTCAAGATTCAAAAGATTGTGAATATAATCGATCTCTTTTTCGATCCCGATCTTTTCAACATTGGATTCATTCAATTGGTAACGCATTAGATCTGAAAGTCCTAATATCATTTCGGATGCCAAGGCAGGTTTTGTTTTGGTGAGCACGTATAAATTATTAAATGTATTGAATAAGAAATGCGGATTGACCTGACTCTTTAAATTACTGAGTTTTGCTTTCAACACTTCTTGCTCCAATAACATCAATTTTGATTCACTGTTCAACCACATTTTTAGCATTTTAAACGCCAAGCCAATGCAGATGAACATAAAAAAGGTGAACGCATTAATGGCCATGTCTCTTAATAATGGACCTGTATGCGACATGTCTTCCAAAAATGCTTCTTTGGTAGTAAAGTAAATTAATTGTTGAGTAAAATATCCTGTAAGGAATGTGAGTACCGAAATTGAAACGTAAGCAAACACCTTCCCTTTAATGAAAAATCGTTGGAAAAGAAAATAGATATTAAAATAAGCGATCACTACATACGTTGTACTATAGGCTATCGTTTTTAAAACATCGGTAAATGAGTTAAGCGACCGGAAACTCCAGATGAACCAAAAAGATGCTATCAAACTAATATAAATAGCATGATGAATGATCCTGTAACGATTATCAAGCAGTTTGGCAATTATAGAATTTGTAGCGCCCATGTAAATCTTCTGCAAATTAGTATTTTAACATTACATACAGGCTAAAATTGAAGCGGTTTAGTATAAAAAAGTACAGGCTTGGTATAAAATGGCCATTAGAGCAATAATAAAAAGTGATATTTGAACAAATAAAAACAAAACACATGAAAAAAACATTTACTTTAATTATTGCACTTGTTTCAGCAGCATTTAGCTCACAAGCACAATGTGCATTTACCAGCACGCCATACGCTACGCAACAACCGGGCATCACTAATTTTAAACTGGGAACCATTAACCGTAATTCATCAAACATTGAAGGTAACAATGCTTTGGTATTAACAGGAGTTACAGTAACATTAACAATTGGTCAAACATATTCATTTAGTATCACAAGCACCAATGATATTGTAAATGGCGCACCATTAACCGGGGCTCCTCAACATTGCAGGATCTATGTTGATTTTAACCAGAACAATATTTTTACAGATGCAGGAGAAACAGCGTTCACGCTTGATTATTTAAATTTTGCAACGCCAACTTCACCATCTTTAACTTATACAAACGCAGCAGGAGTTACTGTTCCGGCAACCGTTACACCGGGAACTGCAAAAATGCGCGTAACTGCTAAAATGGGTCCTGTTGCGGGCCACACGCCTCCAACGCCTTGTAATATTCCGGCCGATCCATTAGGATATCATGGAGAAATGGAAGAGTATACTGTGGTGTTTGTTGCAGGAAGTACAAATGCAGTAGCTAATTTTAATTCTGTAGCAGCAACGTGTACAGGTATTGCAGTAACAATGACCAATAGTTCTACCGGTTCGCCAACACCAACGTATACATGGAGTACAAATCCTGCGGCTGTTATTTCAAGCACTTCGGCTACAAATCCAAACATTACATTTAATAATGCGGGAACATATACAATAACGTTAGCAGCTTCTAATTCAACTGCAACAAGTGTAACAACTCGCACTATAACTGCATCAGTTTGTAGTGGAATAAATGAAAATGGTTTATATACTATCAATGCATCTATTGCTCCAAATCCATTTGATAAGTCAACTCAATTGACATACGTATTGGATCACACTGCGCAAACAAACATTACGGTTTATAATTTATTAGGCAAAAAAGTCGCTATCATTTTAAATGAAGAGCAACAAGCCGGAGAACATACGATCAGTATCAATAGAAATGAATTGATGAGTTCAGGGATCTATTTTGTTGAGTTAACTTCGGGCACGGCGGTTTATCGTTCGCGCTTAGTTATAGCCGAATAATTAGTTTCATTCATTATTAAGGTCCTTTTTTCTTGCGAAAGAGAAAAGGACTTTTTATATTTACAATACATGCGAACCTCTATCATACCTTTTGTTATTGCAGTTGTATTTTGTTTGAGCTGCACAAAAGATATTGGCTATATTCCCTTTTGCGATAAAACCCCTTCAAATTACAATACGGTTTTAAAACCTGTTATCCTGCAAAAATGTTCGCAAGGGTATTGCCATCATGATGGTGCTTTTATGGGAGATTTTACAACGTACGCGGGATTGAAAGAGAAAATAGATAAGGGAACTTTTAAACTCCAAGTATTTGATAATAAAGTTATGCCTCCTTCGTTTTCGGAGCAATTAACCGATGATGAATTGAAAAAGATTAAATGTTGGCTCGATGATGGCGCACCTGAAAATTAACTTTCTATTAGCGCTCGCTATTCTGTGTTTTTCAAATTGTACGAAAGATAAAGCATCTCTCGATTATTCTTCAAGCTCATATCCCCATGATGTAGCGAATATTCTCATTAATAAATGCGCAACAGGCGGATGCCATAATGATATCAGTAAGGATGCAGCCGGAGGAATTTCTTTTTCTACTTGGGATAAATTATTTGAGGGGACCAATAGTGGCGCTGTTGTAATTCCTTATCGTCCCGATTTTAGTACCCTTTGTTATTATATAAATACAAAAACAGCAAATGGACCAGCGCTTTTGCCTACCATGCCGCTCAATAAGGATGTATTAAGCGATGAAGAATATACTATAATAAAAAATTGGATCAAGGAAGGAGCGCAAAATACTAAAGGATCTGTAAAGTTCTCGGATGATCTGCAACGCAAAAAAATATATGTTGCAAATCAAATTTGTGATGTGATCACCGTTTTTGATTCGAAAACTTTATTGCCAATGCGATATATTGATGTTGGACAATTACCCACGCAGGAATTTCCCATTCAGGTAAAAGTAGCACCTGATCGAAATAATTGGTACGTCAGTTTTTTATCTCAAACCACGTTTATACAAAAATTTGATGCCAAAACGGATACATATATTGGTAAGTTAGATCTTGGTTTCGGGTGCTGGACCACATTCGATATTACAGCCGATTCACGCTATGGTTTTTTTGTGGACAATAGTTCGCCCGGAAAAATTGCCTATGTGGACCTTAACTCTATGCAAATTTTGGCAACCTATACCTTTGGAGGAAATTTTATGAATCCGAAGAACGCGGTTGTAAATAGTAACTCAACCAGATTATTTGTTGGAACAGAACAAGGAAATTTTATTTATGTATTGGATATCACAGATCCCATGAATCCTGTGATCGTTGAAAAACCAATTGATGGAACTTCAACCGTTTTGCATAACCAAAGTAACGATCCGCATTTTTTAATGAAGACGCAAGACGACAGCTATTGCTTTATTGGTTGTGAATTTTCAAATGATGTGCGCATTATGGATCTGCAAACAAATAGCGTTGTAGCAACACTAAGTTTACCTTCAAATCCACAACAAATGGATGTGTACGATGAATACGGTTTATTATTTGTGACTTGTCCTGAAGATATAAGTTCTTTTCCCGGCAATCGCGGTTCGGTAGTTGTGATAAATTATATCACTAAAACTATTATAAAAAAGATCAATACCGGATTTCAACCGTATGGAGTAGGAGTGGACAGATCAAAAAAAATTATTGCCGTTGCCAATAGTAATTTGGATTCGGGTGGTCCGGCCCCGCATCACAGCACAAGTTGTGGCGGAAGAAATGGGTATGTAACTTTTATTGATGTGAACACTCTTGATCTTATTCCCAAAAAAAGAATAGAGGTCGCGGTTTTCCCAAGATGTATTTCTGTAAGGAATTGATCCTTGCAGATCTATTTAATAAGAACTCTCCCTGTAATAACACCTTTTTTCTCACTGATCACTTGATACAAGTATGCACCTTTAGGTTGTGATGAAAGATCAAATTGTTTTTTGCCATTTAATTTTTCGCTCAACACAATTTCCCCTAACGAATTATAAAAAACAAGTTCTCCATCAGCTTCCATTGTAAATTTTCCTTCAGTCGGATTTGGAAATACCGACAACTGATCCTTAATAAATTCTTCACTGACACCGGTAACAGGGCTAGATAGTCGTGCCACAAAAACATCATCGCCGCAACCTTTGAACAGCATTATGGCATCAAACGAAACCGTGCCGCTATTGAACATACCGCCTACATACATATAAGTTCCATTACTACTAACGGTAATGGCATTACCAACTTCACCAAAAGCTCCTCCTGTAGTAGTTTTTGCCCAATTCGGATTTCCATTGGGGCTATATCCCGCCACAAAAAGATCACTATAACCTGCTCCTGCATTGGTAAGAGTATTGCCGCCAAAACTAATTGTGTTACTAATAAAATATCCTGTGATAAAAATATTTTCTGCTGCATCAATGGCTACACAGTTCCCTGCTTCAGAATCTGAATCTCCGGCTCTGCTTGCCCATAATGAATTTCCATCAAGATCATACTTTGCTAAAAATACGTCGGTTGTTCCAAGTGAATTATTAGTTAATGTGGATGTGCTAAAAGAAATAGACGCGCTGTTAAATCCTCCGGTGATACACACGCTGCCTTTTTTAACTGCAATTCCATTTGCTGCATCATCTAAAATTCCACCTGAACGACTCGTCCAAACAACTGTTCCCGAAGTATTATATTTCACCACAAATATATCTTGTGTTCCCGAACTTGAATTAGTAAGTGCTCCAGATCCAAAATTAATGGTTGGACTTGCAAAAGCTCCGGTTGCATACGCATTTCCCAGTGAATCTGTCGCAATGGAAAAACCCGTATCTGCATTTATTCCTCCCGCATTTTTTGCCCATTGAGGATTTCCATTTGTATCATGCTTCACGATAAAAAAATCATTCACCGAACTTGCGTTGGCTAAACTTCCTGTGCCGAAATTAATAGTTGAACTGCTGAATGCTCCTGTTGTAAAAACATTTCCGGAAGGATCGGTTGTGATACCATAACCTCTATCGCTTGCCGAACCTCCAGCAGTTTTCGCCCAAATATCAGTTCCTGAAGAATTAAATTTCACAATAAAAACATCACTGCCTGTTCCCGCATTTGTAAGTGTATTGGTTCCAAAACTTATGGTAGAACTTGCATACCAACCTGTGATATAAACATTGCCCGCTACATCAAGTGCAATACCATTTCCAATATCGCCATCAATACCACCAAACGTTTTTGCCCAAAGCGCAGTTCCTGAAGGATCGTACTTTACCAAAAAAACATCACCGGTACCAACTCCGGGATTCGTTAATGTTATTGATCCAAATGTAATAGTGGCGCTGGAATACCAACCTATCACATATAAATTTCCGCTCGCATCCGAAGCTGTTCCTAAGGTGGCTTCGTAACCGGTTGATCCGGCACTTCTGGCCCATTGCCAATTTGCGGTTTGAGCAAAACTTCTTTCGGTTTGGAATGCCATTACAAACACAAGAGTTAATACAAAAATTTTAAAAGTTGTTCTCATTTTATTTTTTTATTCTAAAGTGATACTTACATCTAAGGTCTTTTTTTTATTTTCAAAACGAACGCCAACACCGGAATTAGTATAACTAAAACCATTGGCATCTGTATATCCTGCTTTAATAAAATAGTTTCCTTTATTCAATCCTTCTATTTTATAATTTCCACTCGCATCAGTTAATATAGTTTGATCAACTGTTGAGGTTGCTTCATTTGTTCCGTACGCGATCGATACCCAAGCCATTGGTGCAGCATCATTACTTCCACTTAGGCCATTTTTAAAACGTATAGTTCCGCTAATGGTATTTTTTCCACCCGGACCGGCTTCCTTTTTTTTGCAACTTCCAATGAAAGCAAACAATATCAATAAACTAAACGCTATGAGTATTTTCATTTTCATTTTAATGATTCTTATAAAATTGCGCATTAAAATTAAAATTCATTTCGTCGGCTACGTTGGTTGTCCATACACCATAAGTTTTATTATTGGCTGCTGTTATGTTTCCTATTTGGTCGGCAAGTTTTGGAACAGGCACCCACTGCACCGTTGATTTGGTATCGATAAAATCGGAGCGCTTGAATTTTAATGTGGCACTAAACGATGCGCGGTATTTATCATTCACCATATCTCCGTCCGTATCAAAATCGCTTGTGCCGTTATAAACCAAATACATGATCGCAGGCTTTATAATGGGCGTTCCATCAGCGTAACCACTTGGCGCACGATATTTGTTGAATCGTAAATTCCCAAAGACAACATATCCTGTTCCTGATCTTACAAAACTTGTGCTTCTGAACCAGGCCGAATCACTAACGGGATTTGTGATCGTTTTCATGGTATCCAAATACGTAACGCCCATATAACTGCGAATGCAATTTCCAATACCGTCTCTTCCCGGTTCGCCGGAATCAATAGAGGAAAGTTGAACCCAAGCATTAACACTGCATTTGCTAAGATCGGTTTGATCAAATGAAAATTTTGGATTGAAATTATAATTATTGAAACGACCGGTAAGCATGCCTGCCGACCAATCCAAATATCTTGTTTCCCAGTTCACATTACTGTGAGGTTTATCAAAGGTCCACGAAATATCCACTAAACCATTTCCAATAATTGGTGTGCTCGCAAGTGGCGTTACAGAATCTTTTTTACGACAACTCATGAACGCAATTGTAGCGATGAAAAAAAATGCGAATGCTATTTTAAGATATTTTAGGTTCACCGTATAAAATCTAATGAAATTAAAGGTAATTCATTCTTGTTGATTAACAAAAAGGCAAATAGCGATTTTAACATCAAAGAAGACCAACTACTGAATAGATCGTGTAAAATGAGGGTTAATACCCAATAACTTCTCGCACTTGCTTCAATTTCTCATTGGCAATTTTGGCGGCCTTAGCTTCACCAATGCTTAATTCTTTTTCGAGAAGTGCTTCGTTATTCATAAGTGAGTTATAGCTTGCTCTTTCTTTTTTGAATTTATCCAATATCAATTCAAACAAAGCTGTTTTGGCATGGCCATAACCAAAACCTCCTTTTAAATAATTGGCGCGTAAACTTTCAACTTGATCTTTATTCCCAAGTAATTGATATAATTTAAAAACGTTGTCGGTGTTTGGATCTTTCGGTTCTTCCAATGCTTTGCTATCGGTAACAATAGTTCCGATCACTTTTTTCAATTCGTTCTCAGGTAAAAATATATTGATGAAGTTATTGTAAGATTTACTCATTTTTTGTCCGTCAATTCCCGGAACAACTTTTGTTTGTTCGTTTATCATTGCTTCGGGCAATACAAAAACCTCTTTCCCCATTTTATTATTGAAAGCAGAAGCAATGTCGCGCGTCATTTCTAAATGTTGTAATTGATCTTTGCCTACCGGAACATAATTTGCATCGTACAATAAAATATCTGCTGCCATCAAAACAGGATACGTAAATAAACCTGAATTCACTTCGTTCAATCGCGATGCTTTATCTTTGAACGAATGCGCATTTGCCAACATCGGAAAAGGTGTAAAGCAATTTAAATACCAAGTAAGTTCGGCAACTTGTTGTACGCGACTTTGACGATAGAATAAATTATGTTGTGTATCAAAACCAAAAGCCAACCAGGTTGCTGCAACCGCTTTTGTACTCGCTTTAATAAAAGCAGAATCTTTAACGCTAATAAGTGTATGCATATCGGCAATAAAGAACAAACTATCATTGCCCGGTTTTTCGCTTAACTCAATAGCAGGCATAATGGCTCCTAAGATATTGCCAAGATGTGGAACATTGGTACTTTGTATGCCTGTTAAAATGCGTGCCATAATATAATGGAGCAAAGGTATAATTTTATTGTTTATTTTTGTGGCTTAAACCAAATAAAGGTGATAATTGTTCGGATGATATTAATGCCCCTTTGGAAGATCTGGTTTGCCTTATGTTTTGCCATTCCTTTTATTATCCTTTTTCCGTTTTTTTACTTTGCTTTGGTCACCAAACGCTTTGATACGGTGTATAAACTCAAACGTGTTTGGGCTCGTACTATTTCGATCGGCAGCATGTTATATCCTAAGATCATTTATGTGTCTAAAAAATATGCTTTGCCAAAACCATGTGTGATAGTGCCAAATCATACCTCGTATATTGATATTATCTTTTCTCCTTTTTACATTGATCATACGGCGGTTTACATGGGAAAAAGTGAATTACTCAAGATCCCTTTATTCAAATATTTCTTTGTCTATTTAGATATTCCTGTGCAACGCAAAAGTGCTAGCGATTCTCATAAAGCATTTCACAAGGCCGGCGCCATGATAGATGCGGGTATTAGCATGGTAATTTATCCCGAGGGAACTATTGGCGATAGAGGGCATTTAAAACCCTTTAAAAATGGTGCGTTCAAGCTGGCTATCGAAAAGCAAGTTCCCATTGTGCCTGTAGTTAACTTAAATAATTGGTGGTACCTCGAGAATGGAGGCTTTTTTAAAAGCAACGGTAGGCCGGGATTCCCAATAACAGTGGTTGGCGACCCAATAGAAACAAAAGGCATGACAGAAAAAGACATGGAGGAACTTAAAAATAAAGTTCATACCTTTATGAAGTACGAATTAGACAAATTCAATGGCAAAAAAAATTGATATTAAAACGGTAGATGAAATTGCGCACTTAGCTCGTTTGGAATTTAACGATGAGGCTAAGCAAGGCATTATTACCGATATGAATCGCATGTTAGATTTTGTAGATAAATTGAATGAAGTAAATACTGATACTATCGAGCCTCTTATTTATATGACACAAGAGCAAAATGTGTTGAGAGATGATATTCCCCAAATTACACTCACCCAAAAAGAGGCATTAAAAAATGCGCCTCAAAAAGATACCGATTATTTTAAGGCGCCGAAGGTTATTGATAATAACTAGGGATCTAATGGCACGCGGATGACGCGGATCTTTTATGTCCCGATAGCTATCGGGATGCGCTGATCTTTGTGTGCTTCGTGAAAAAACTTTGTGCGCTTCGTGATTTCTGCCTCTAAAATCGTTTGAAAAAATCATATTTGATCATAAGCAATCCGCGTTATCCGCGTGCAATGACGCCTAGTGCTTCACTAATTTTTTCATCATTTCAGAATGTTGCGGAGTAATTATAACTTCAGCAACCGTTGAATCATTCTTTAATCCAATTTCAAATAGTAAATTTCCTTTGTAAGTATACACCGATTTGTAACATACATCGGGAATATTTAAACCATCAATGTATAAGGTATTGTATTCATTATAACACACAACAAAAAGCGAATCCATTTGCGAAAGTTTGCGAACTTTATTCTCGTATTTTTTCCATTTACCTCTGTTGAGTTTTGGTAATTGCGGAACGCAATTATAATAGCTAAAGGTTAACCCTTGCAAACTATCGCTGTAAGCAAGATCCTCGGCAGGCACTAAATGTCCGCGATCATAACCCGAATGCAAATAATCTTTATCCGAAAGCGTAATGGATGTCCCTGTAAAATGATCGTTGCTTCTGCTTGCATCTCCGCCGCCCTTGTACAAAGTATAGGTAACGGCAACCGGTTGTTTTAAAAGTGAATTGAAATAACTTTTGTAAATACCTTTATCAATAATGGTATCGTAATGTAATTGCGAATAAGATGAAGTGACGAAAGATGAAGTGACTAAAAATAAAAAGATCCATCTCATCATTGTGTGAGATGTATTAAGACGAATGTACAAGTTTTGCCTTGATCCTAAGAAAAACGGTCTTTAATTGTTTACGGAAAATAAAAGCGAGCAATACGTATGGCACTGCCATTAAATATAAAATACCGGAATTTAAACCGCGAGCCATCGACCTTGGATCATTTTCTAAACTGCTTGATGCAGCTTGTTTACACATGGCGCATTGTGCCTCGGAAGTAATAGGAATTAAAAGAAATATTAATACTACAAAAAAAACTATGTAATATGGCTTACGCACTATTGATCAAATTTTTTGTAATCAGGAGGAACTTCCAATTTAGAGGCTTCTACTTCGCTTTTATTTAATTTGATGATCTCGAGTTTGGATACCATTTTGTTATCCGAAATTTGTCTTTCTTCACTCATAAAAGGCATCGATCCTTTTGCAAGACCTTTGATCTTTCCAAAATAAATACTTTGTTTATCCTTACGATTCCATAATTCCATCATAGGAATAAAGAATTCATAACTATCAGTTGAAATGAAATAAGTAATAACTGTGTTCTCTTCGGTATTCTTTACAATATATTCGGCGCATTTTACACCATTAAAAACCTGACCTTTTCCTTTTTTAACTTCACACTTACCTTTCATTACCGGAGGAATCTCACTTTTTTGATCGCCCCAAACTTTACGTTTTGGATTCACAAATTTGATGGTCTTTTCGGTAAGGTCAAAAATAAAGCTGCCCTCAATGGCATTACCCCTTTTGGCGTATTGGTCGAGTTTTATTTTTTTATCCTTAACCCAATAGGTGTTCAAGGTTGTGTCTTTTGTGGTATAATACTTAAACTCAACCGAACCCATGAACTGAGAAAAAGAACTTAGAAATGCTAAGCCAAAGAATAATGTGAAAAACGCTCTCATACTTTAAATTTTGTACGTAAATTTATGAAATTAAATCAATTTTTCTACCAAAAAATGAAAGATAATTCACAAAATTTAGGCAAAAACGGCGAACAGGAGGCTGTTAAATATTTAGAAAAGAAAGGCTTAAAGATCATGAAAATAAATTGGCGTTTTGGTAAGCTCGAAATTGATATTATTGCCATGGATAAAGACGAATTGGTTATAGTAGAGGTGAAAACCCGCGCCACTGATGCCTTTGGGGAGCCTGAGGTATTTGTAGATAAGAAGAAACAGAACCGTTTAATTAAGGCCGCCAATGCCTATATTTTGGAAGTTGATTTCACCGGCGAAACGCGTTTTGACGTGATCTCGGTACTCGAAAAGAACTCTCAATTAATGGTAAAACACATCCCAAATGCCTTTGCACCCTCAATTATCTAAACTATCTTTGCGCGATCATGGCATACAACAAACCGGGAGGCCGACCCCGTATATCTTCGGCCGGTAAAGGCAAGGGGAAACCTACAAGAAGTAAGGATAAATTTTCTACATCAAGGGACAAAGACTCGAGCAAAAGTTCAGAAAAAAAGTTCAGAAAACCGTATTCAGAAAAAGATAAAAAACACCGCTCCGAAGGAGAAGGTGGATTTTCGCGTTATAAAAGATCAGGAGGCAGCGATAAAAAAAGCGACTCTTACGGAAAAGATAAATACGCCTCTTCAAAAGACTCTGATAAAAAACCCCGTCGTTCGTACGGAGATAAAGATCCAAAATTCAGATCGGATAAAGGCGATGGTGCTTCAAAATACAAACGAAAAGATGATGCAGGTTTTGAACGCAAACCAAAATTCGAAAAAGATGATTCGTATCGTAAGAATGATAAATACAAAAACGACGACGAAAAAAAACCGTACAAAAGTGATGGCGATAAAAAACATCATCGTCCATTTACAAAATCATACGGAGATAGTTCAGAAAAAAAACGCACGTACGATAAATCTTTTTTTGATAAAAATAAAACGAGTTCAGATAAAGATGAGTCTTCCGACAAACCTTTCAAGAAAAGATCAAATGAATTTACAGAGGAAAAACGCTTTAAGCACGATGATCTGGAAGAGGGAAAAGCATTTAAAGGACATAGCAAAGATAAAAGCGATTTCAAAGAAGGAAAGTTTCGCAAAAATAAATTTGGTAAGGATAGTAGCTCTAAACCTTACAAAAAAGATGATGATGGCACAGTTCGCCTGAATAAATATTTGGCGCACGCCGGAATTTCTTCTCGTCGTGAAGCAGATGTATTGATCAAAGGTGGAACCGTAAAAGTAAATGGTGTTGTGGTTGATCAAATGGGTTATAAAGTAAAACCGGGCGATGTGGTTACTTATGCCGATTCAACCATTAAGAACGAACGCAAAGTATATTTGCTTTTAAATAAACCAAAAGATTTTATTACAACAACCGACGATCCGCAAGAACGCAGAACAGTAATGGAATTAGTTCGTCCTGCTTGTAAAGAACGCATTTACCCTGTTGGAAGATTAGATAGAAACACAACCGGTTTATTATTGTTCACCAACGATGGTGATATGGCAACAAAACTTATGCATCCAAAACACGAGATCCGAAAAGTATATCACGTTACCTTAAGCAAGCCCTTAAGAGGCGAAGATTATAAAGCCATTACCGATGGTTTTGACTTGGAAGATGGTCCTGTAAAAGTAGATGATATTGCTTATGTGGGCGAAGGAAAAAAAGAAGTAGGACTCGAAATTCACAATGGCCGCAATCGTATTGTTCGTCGTTTATTTGAACATTTGGGTTATGAGGTATTAAAATTGGATAGGGTATCTTACGCAGGACTAACCAAGAAGGATCTGCCCCGCGGTAAGTACCGTTTTTTGAGTGACAAAGAGATCTCTTTCCTAAAAATGTTAGGATAGAATAATATTGAAATAAACTTTTCGTTATATTTGATATATGTGTGGAATAGTAGGATACATTGGAAAAAATAACGCCTACCCTGTACTTATAAAGGGGTTACAAAGGCTTGAATATCGCGGTTACGATAGCGCCGGGGTTGCATTAATTAATCCTGAAGGCAAACTTTCTGTTTATAAGAAAAAAGGAAAGGTAAGTGAACTTGTAACCAACAATAAGGAAAAGGATCTTAGTGGCACCATTGGAATTGGTCACACACGCTGGGCCACACATGGTGAGCCAAATGATATTAACTCACATCCGCATCGCTCCAACAGTAAAGATATTGTACTAATTCATAATGGCATCATTGAGAATTATGCTTCTATAAAAGAACGTTTGATAAAACGCGGACATCAATTTGAATCGCAAACCGACACGGAAGTATTGGCGCATTTAATTGAAGATATTCAAAAAGCAGAAGGAATTAAATTAGGGCACGCAGTTATTGCTGCGTTAAAACAAGTAATTGGTGCGTATGCTATTGTTGTGATGGATAAAAATGATCCTGATACTTTGATCGCTGCAAAAAAGGGAAGTCCAATGGTAATTGGCATTGGCAATAATGAAGATTTTTACATTGCATCAGATGCATCGCCCATTGTTGAGTATACAAAAAATGTGGTGTATATGGAAGATGAGCAAGTAGCTATTATTCGCCGTGGAAGAGAATTAAAAATAAGGAATTTAAAAGATAAAGAGATCACACCTTATGTTCAAGAGCTCACCATTGAATTGGAAGCCATTGAAAAAGGAGGCTATGCTCACTTTATGCTGAAAGAAATTTATGAGCAACCGCGTTCGGTAAAAGATAGTATGCGCGGACGTTTAATTGCCGAAGAAGGAAAAGTGCAGTTGGGCGGAATTGTAGATCACGAAGGAAAATTTAAAAATGCCAAACGAATTATTTTTATTGCCTGCGGAACATCATGGCATGCAGGTTTAGTTGGCGAATATTTATTTGAAGAGTATGCGCGAATTCCTGTTGAGGTTGAATACGCTTCGGAATTCCGTTATCGCAATCCAATTATTTACCAGGATGATATTGTAATTGCAATTTCACAAAGTGGAGAAACTGCCGATACACTTGCAGCAATTGAATTAGCAAAAAGTAAAGGTGCCACCATCATTGGCGTTTGTAATGTGGTTGGATCTTCTATTCCGCGCGCATCGCATGGTGGAAGTTATACGCACGCAGGCCCTGAGATTGGTGTAGCATCAACAAAAGCATTTACAGCACAAGTTACAGTGCTTACCTTAATGGCATTGCATGTGGCGCGTTTACGTTCTGCCATTGCCGAAAGCCGTTACCGACAATTATTATTTGAAATGGAATCTATTCCCGGAAAAATAGAAGAAGTTTTAAAATTAAATGATAAGGTAAAAATGATCGCTGCCGAATATAAAGATAGTACCAATGCTTTGTATTTAGGACGCGGTGTAAGTTTCCCTGTTGCATTAGAAGGCGCATTAAAATTAAAAGAGATCTCGTACATACACGCCGAAGGGTATCCTGCTGCGGAAATGAAGCATGGACCTATTGCTTTAATTGATGAAGAAATGCCGGTGTTTGTAATTGCAACCAAAGGTGCCAATTACGAAAAAGTAGTAAGCAATATCCAAGAAGTAAAGGCGCGTAAAGGAAAAATTATTGCTGTAGTTACTGCAGGTGATGTTGAAGTTAAAAAAGTAGCCGACCATGTGATCGAAATTCCTGAAACCGATGAATCCTTAGTTCCATTGATAGCGGTAATTCCTCTTCAATTATTATCCTACCATATTGCCGTAATGCGCGGATGTAATGTGGATCAACCAAGAAATTTAGCGAAGAGCGTTACGGTAGAGTAGGTCTCGATACAATTTTTTGCAAGAGGCAGGCAAAAAATCACTCGACCTGACATCGAGTTTCTTATCCGCGTAAATCATAAGCAATCCGCGTCATCCGCGTTCAATTTATCTTTATTCCACAATAACCTTCTTAGTAATAGCCGTATTATAATTCCCGTTTATTTTTAAGAAGTAAACACCTCTGGTAAGATGATCTGTTCTAAAGCTAAATACATTATCTACAACCTTAACCCAATCTTTTAAAAGTACGGTCACTAATTTTCCTTGTGCATCGTATAATTCAAATCGTAAGTATTCGGGTTTGTTTAAATGTAATTCAACGCTAAAAATATCTTTTGCAGGATTTGGAAAAAGTTTAGCATCACTGGTAACTTCATTTTGGTTTACCGAAGATAAAACACCACCGGTTGCAATTTGTGCTACCCATGCTCCATGTGCGTATGGATAAGAAAAATTATAATTATACATATAATACCCACTCATCCACACTTCGCCCGGATGATTATAGCGTCGCTGCGAACCGGAGTAATCGCCCCAGCGTTCTAAACTTGCGGTTAGTAAATTCACATAGGTAATTCCATTTTGTATTCGCAAAATAGGCGAGAAATCTCCCATAGCATCAGCTCGAATGGCCGAAACACCGCCAAATATTTTTGGTGATGAATGATCGAACGTTAAGATGGATGTATTATCGCTTGATGAGGTTCCCGCATAAGAAATATTAGGGTATGCAAAATCTACGGTATCATTTTGAATATAATATCCTGTAACTGTTGGATTGATGGCCGCAGGATTATTGATCACACCATAATAAATTGTACTCAAAGTATTAGTAGGGTGCATGGTATTATGAACGTACTGGATCTTACCATTTTCGTAAAATGCACCTAAATTCCTGCAATCATTGGTTGCTAGAACATTTGCTGTATTTGTTTGCTTTCCGCTTGGCGGAAAATAATAGGGCACACTGGCTGTCATACATTTTACAGTGAGCGTTTGTGTTGGCGCGCCAATGGTATCGGTTATGTTCACCAAAAACACCGTATCGTTTTGATTCGCTAAATTTCTATTGGAAACAAAATACATATTTGGCGTGTACAATTGACTTCCTCCCTTTACAGGACATAAATTTCGAATGGGTTTATTATTGTATTTGATATTGTAATGTAACGTAGAACCAATTGGTTGTCCCACATAACCGCTATCTTTTTTCATTTGCCAAACCAATGTTTCAACAAAGCCGGCTTGCCAGGTGCTATCGTTGTATAAATAATTTACACTTAAGAATAATTCTTTTTCGGTCATAGATATCATTGGGTAATCGCTCCATAAACCATAATTCAATGGATCGCCCGGCAGTGTATATAAATTCCACGAACCTGCAGGATTATTTGTTTGAGAGAATCCAACAATGATCTTACTGGTTGTATCTACAAATCCAACTAAACACACCAATACAAAACGGTCTTTCAAAGGATCGTACATTACTTTTGGATCGAACTCCTGATGTAAACTATTTGTTGGCGTAGTGAACATGGCCAGTGATTTATAAGGAGAAACAGATGCAGTAGCAATATTTTTCACATAAATATTGGTATTCACCACCGATATCATTCTTCCCGAATCGGAAATCGCCATATCATTATCATTTGGTGTACTTAATCCCCAACCGTTAGCTTGAAAACTTTGCCCTTTTACTAATGCCGGCAAAGTGCTTGAATTGGTTTGACCTTTACCTGCATTTTTATTTTCGGGATAATTATACTTCTCCATTTTTTGAGAACCTTGCTTTGGCAATTCGTTCACCATTAGTTTTGGAGAGTAATCATCTTGAAGCTCGCTATAATTTACCGTAGCTGCTTTTTTGATGGTAAAAGTTTTTTTAGCGGGGATATTACTATCCAGGCCATATTTTTTCTTAGAAACCTGCGCAGTTCCAATTGCTGAAATAAATACTAAACAAAGTAAATGATTCTTCATGCCTTTATATTTGAATTATAAAGATATGAAAAAAACTCTAGTTTAAAAGGAGTATCCAAACTGAAAGGATAAATTGAAAAAGACACCTATATCGCAAATATTGGCTCCATATTGATTCATGTATGGATTTGCATTGCCCTTAGTATAGTTGTTAAAATAGTACCCAAATTGGAGTGATGTTAAAAAACTCAATCCTTTATCTGAACGTGCAAGCGCTCCAAGATTTAATCCTGCATAATATTTATCAAGAGTAAAATCGTGACTGTAACAAGTCCCTTCAAATCGTGCTAATCTTGACATTATACCAACAAAGCCGAATGATTGTTGATCTATACTAAAGTTATGATTTACGCCTGTATTTACATCAAAAAGTCTTCTCGACAGATAGTAATTTCTATTTTGCTCAATTAGAGTTCCGTTACTAAATGTACAGGAATTATTTTTATTTGTATTAAAGGAAACAGAACCAGATAAACTTAAAGCACGCGGATAAATTATTCTCATATAAGTTCCTCCTACATTTCCATCAGCTAAAGTAAAAATATCGTAAAGAATGATATTTTTTCTTGAGAACTGACTCTTTTTTCTTTCTTCTATTCGCTGCGCTCGTCTTCCATCTTCGGGTTGTTTTATTTTTAAATCAAAACCAAAATTAATATAGGGCAAGGCTGCAAAACCGGATCTCAAATAATAATTTTTAATTGGTGGTATTAGCGATGGGTCGGAAATTACATTTCGAGAAGAATTGCTTGGCCAATATTGAATGTACTTGTTTTTTGTGAAACATAAGTAACCGCCAATAAGTACAAAAAATTCGATACCTGAACGACGAGGCTTGAATTGAATATTTGTTTTATTAAATAATCCAATACCACGTTTGGTTTGACTAAATAAATATGCTCCATCTTCAGGATAATTTAAAAAGTAATATTTGTTGGCAAAAGTTTGTTCCCTGTACGATAAACAAAACCCAACAGACAAGGTTCTCTTCTTTAATGTAAAATGCTTACTCAAACCTGAACGTAATTCTCCACCCTGAAAAGACTCTAGGAAACCTGAAGAAAGGTGACCAGAGTATATAGCATCTAGATGTGCTGGAAATTTGTAGAAACAATCAAACTCGAACGAATATTTTGAGTTTAATAAACGCTCATATCCAAAAGACAGTTTGTATGCAAAAATATCAGTAAAATAGTATCTGAAAAAATTCTTTTTTGTTGAAGGAGGTTCGAGAACTGTGGAATTTATTTTGTCTAATTTCTCTACAATGGGTTTTCCTGAAGCGGGTCTATATTCCTTTATGGTGCCGTTTTTAAAAGTGACCCTTGCAATTTGGTATTCAGGAATAACGTATAATGGTCCGTCGGGGTTTATCACCATTTTATAACTCACATGCGTATCAGAGATCTCCGTGATGTTCACTTCAACTACGCTGCTATCTGTAAACAATACTTTATCTTGTGCAATAGTTTTAAAATTGCAACAAAAGAACATGATAAGTAAAAAGAGTTTTTTCACTTATATGAATGTACAAAAATAATTTGAATTAATACGCCAATACAGGACCAAGCCAACGCTCTATGTCGGCAACGCTCATGTTCTTACGCTTGGCATATTCTTCCACTTGCTCTTTCGTTATTTTTCCTAAACCAAAATAACCGGAGTTCTCGTTGGCAAAATATAAACCACTTACAGCGGCAGTAGGGAACATTGCTAAACTATCCGTTAAAATAATGCCCGTATTTTTTTCTACATCCAATAGTTTCCAAATGGTTGTTTTTTCGGTATGATCGGGTTGAGCAGGATAGCCTGGGGCAGGACGAATACCTAAATATTCTTCTTTTATTAAAGCATCATTGGTTAAACTTTCATCAGCCGCATAACCCCACAATTCTGTACGTACTTTTTTATGCATCAATTCGGCAAATGCTTCTGCTAAACGATCAGCTAAAGCTTTTAATAAAATAGCACTGTAATCATCATGATTTTTTTCAAAGGCTTTTACATGTTCGTCAATTCCAAATCCTGTTGATAAGGCAAATGAGCCTATGTAATCTGTCTTCTCGACTCCGCTCGAAGTAACAGTCCCTTTTGGCGCAACAAAATCAGAGAGCGCAATATTATATTGTCCCGCCGGTTTTTTACTTTGCTGGCGTAAGGTATGGAATGTACACTTTGCATTTCCTTTTTCATCCGTTACTTCAATATCATCATTGCCATTACTGTTTGCAGGATAAATTCCTATCACCGCTTTTGCAGTTAACCATTTTTCCGAAATGATCTGTTTAAGCATAGCTTGCGCATCATTGAATAATTTTGTTGCTTCAACGCCACGCTCAGGATCTTTCAATATTTTAGGATAAATACCTTTCATTTCCCAACTGTGGAAGAATGGCGTCCAATCAATAAATTCTGCGATCTCGGCAATACTATAATTATCAAATACTTTATTTCCAATAAAATTTGGTTTACTTATCTTACAAGTATTCCAGTCTACAGGATATTTATTATCGCGTGCATCTTTTAGCGAAATGAATTTATTTTGCGATTGTGCATTCTTGTTCAGTTCGCGCACACGCGCATAATCTTTATTTACATCTACCATAAATGCAGCACGCAATTCGTTTGAAATTAAACTGCTGGCCACAGGAACCGATTTACTGGCGTCATTTACATGCACTACCGGTCCCGAGTAATTTTGCGCAATTTTTACAGCGGTATGAACTTTAGACGTTGTTGCACCGCCAATTAATAAAGGCAATTTAAAATTCAAACGCTCCATTTCCTTAGCAACATGCACCATTTCATCAAGAGAAGGGGTGATCAATCCGCTCAATCCAATAACATCCACATTTTGTTTTTTGGCTTCATCCAAAATTTTATCGCACGACACCATTACGCCAAGATCAATGATCTCGTAATTATTACAAGCCAATACAACGCCAACAATATTTTTTCCAATATCGTGTACATCGCCTTTTACAGTGGCCAATAAAATTTTTCCAGCGTTAGTTCTTCCATCGCCAACAATACCTGCTTTTTTGTTCGCTTCTTTTTCGGCTAATAAATATGGTTCTAAATACGCTACGGCTTTTTTCATCACGCGCGCGCTTTTTACAACTTGCGGTAAGAACATTTTCCCCGCGCCAAACAGATCGCCAACAATGTTCATGCCATCCATTAACGGACCTTCAATAACGTGTAAAGGTCTTCCTAATTTTTTTCGCGCTTCTTCTGTATCCTCATCAATGTATTCTACAATTCCTTTTACTAAAGCATGGCTCAAACGCTCTTCCACCGTGGTTTTGCGCCAGGCCTCATCTTTTTCGGTAACATTTTTTACAATACCCTTTAATGATTCGGCATGATCAACCAAACGCTCGGTTGCATCATCTCTTCTGTTCAATAAAACATCTTCGATGAGGGTCAATAATTCTTTTTCAATATCATCATAAACCACCAACTGACTTGGATTTACAATACCCATATCCATTCCGTTCTTCACCGCATGGTATAAAAATGCGGAGTGAATAGCTTCACGCACATGATCATTTCCTCTAAAAGAAAAAGAAACGTTACTTACACCGCCGCTCACTTTTGCACCGGGTAAATTTTCTTTTATCCATTTGGTTGCATTAAAAAAGTCTAAAGCATTCAAGCGATGTTCTTCCATGCCTGTTGCAACCGGAAAAATATTGGGATCAAAAATGATATCTTCCTTTGGGAAATCAACCACATTCACCAAAATATCATAGGCACGTTTGCAAATATCAATTCTGCGTTGCAAAGTATCCGCTTGTCCAACTTCATCAAAGGCCATAACAATAACCGCAGCGCCGTACTGTTTTACTTTACGCGCTTGTTCAATGAATTTTTCTTCGCCTTCTTTCATCGAAATAGAATTCACAATGGCTTTTCCTTGAACACATTTCAATCCAGCTTCAATAACGGTCCATTTAGATGAATCGATCATAATTGGAACGCGACAAATATCCGGTTCGGATGCAATAAGATTTAAAAATGTGGTCATGCTTTCTTCGCTGTCCAACATTCCTTCGTCCATGTTCACATCAATCACTTGCGCGCCGCCTTCTACTTGTTCTTTAGCTATTGATAATGCTTCTTCAAAATTTCCTTCTTTAATTAAACGAAGGAATTTTTTTGAGCCGGTAACATTCGTGCGCTCTCCAACATTCATAAAATTACTTTCCGGCCTAAGCGTTAAAGGTTCTAGTCCGCTCAAATGCATCAAGCCATCGCGTTGCGGTTTTTTGCGAGGCTTTGAAAGTTTCGCTAACTCTGCAATACGTTTAATATGCGACGGGGTAGTTCCACAACATCCGCCAACAATATTTATAAATCCCGCTTTTAAAAAATCTTCGATCTCATGTCCCATGTCATGTGCATCCTGATCGTATTCACCAAACTGATTTGGCAAACCGGCATTGGGATATGCACTCACATAAAATGGCGCTTTGGCCGAAAGTTCTTCCAAATACGGTCTCATGTCTTTTGCACCCAAGGCACAATTCAATCCTACGCTTAACAGATCAACATGCGAAACCGAATTTAAAAATGCTTCGGTGGTTTGTCCCGATAAAGTTCTTCCACTTGCATCAGTAATTGTTCCCGATACCATCACAGGCATTTTTCTATTGATAGACTTGCAATAATTTTGGATCGCAAACAAAGCTGCCTTTGCATTTAGCGTATCAAAAATTGTTTCTATCAATAAAATATCAGCGCCACCTTCTACCAAACCTTTTACTTGTTCTTGATACGCGGTAACCATTTCATCAAATGTTACGGCGCGAAACCCCGGATCGTTCACATTGGGTGATAACGACAATGTACGATTAGTTGGACCAATAGCACCGGCCACATATTTATTTACATTGGCAAATTCAGGAAATTCTTTTTTGAATTCCGCAATAGCTTCTTTGGCAATTTTGGCCGATTCATAATTCAATTCATGAACCAATTCTTGCATGCCGTAATCGGCCATGGCAATAGTTGTACCACTGAATGTATTTGTTTCAATGATATCAGCACCGGCCTTTAAATATTCTTTGTGAATGGCCTTTATGATATTGGGTTGCGTGATCGACAAAAGATCGTTATTGCCCTGAAGATCCTTTGGCCAATCGGCAAAACGTTTACCGCGATAATCTTTTTCCTCCAATTTATATTGTTGGATCATGGTGCCCATAGCCCCATCAATTACGAGTATGCGTTTTTCGAGTTCTTGTTTTATATCTGAGTTCATAAATTTCGTTTATAGAGTTCCGTAATAAACTTTTGTATCATAATCCAAACGCACTGTATTGTTTTGCTGATACCTTGCAAATACTTTTTTTAAACAGTACATCATATGTTCGTAATCTTTATGCCCCTCATTGGGCATATACGATGATGATAATACGCGACCTTTCAATCCTGCAAAGTCAACATCCTGAAAATTGTAAAACCATTTCTCTGCATAATTTCCTCCAAAGAATGCATCAAATATTTTTTTGTCTTGCGTATTTTTATGATTCACTTCTTTGTAATCTGTTCCACAGGCTTGCAAAAAATCTTCGTACGATCTTAAAAACTCTGTACTATCAGTTCGTCTATCATTCCAAAGCAAAACAACATATCCGCCCGGTTTTAAAATACGTTTGAATTCCTGTTTTGTTTTCTCTTTATCAAACCAATGAAATGCTTGTCCTGCAATAACAACATCTACCGAATGATCTTTCAATGTTGTATTTTCTGCCGCGGCGTTCACGCTATGGAATTTTTTATTCTCGCCTAATAATTTTTCGGCAGCTTCTCTCATTTCTTTGTTTGGCTCAACGGCAAATACTTCCAAATCTAATTTCAAAAATGGTTCAGTCGAAATTCCTGTGCCTGAACCAATATCTGCTACAACCGAATTTTTTGTGATGATGTTTTGAGACAATAGAAAGTCGAACATCTCCTGAGGATAATGCGGACGATACTTGATATAATTATCAACTCTATCGGCGAATCTATGTGTTGTTTCTGTGCTCATTAAAATATATCCGTTGTCTCTGTACTATAAAAACAAAAATCCCTTCACGTTTTTAGTCGGAAGGGAGCGTTATTTGTTGTTAAATTTGATCTCTTTTTATTTCCGACTTATCTTTCCCGGTTAAACCGAGAC
Organism: Sphingobacteriaceae bacterium; assembly: GCA_023251775.1. GTDB lineage: Bacteria > Bacteroidota > Bacteroidia > B-17B0 > Aurantibacillaceae > Aurantibacillus. Next base: position 51,070 of record JAHEYC010000010.1, read on the forward strand.
GAATTTCCACCTTCTAATAAGTTGTAAAGTTTGAGAAAGTTTTGAAAGTTGAGAAAGTTCGGAGATCGCTTCATCACGATCTTAACTTTCTAAACTGATCAACTTTCTTCACTTTTCAACTGAATCAGGGTTGGTAAGGCTTCAAAGGGCGTATCCCTCAGCCTTTCTTGATAAGTTTGTTAAAGAACTAGAACAAAGGTAAACAATTATTTAATTATTTGAAAATTCATCCTAATTTTGAAGGAATGAAGCGATTGGTCGCCATTTTGCTGCTTTTTATCGGACATTGGGCTCAGGCACAAAGGTCTGCTTGGACCTCCTATGAACTGTATTTGGGCGACACGGTAAATGTGGTTGAGAAGAATGGAAGTAAGCAAGGCCGATGGGTTCATTTGGGAAAAGACAAGAAGGGAAAGAAATATAAATTTTACAAGAACAGTCAGATCGTTGAGGATGGAAATTATAAGGACGGAAAAAAGATCGGACTTTGGAAAAGCTATCATCAAACCGGAAAAGTTGAAACGGAAATACGATATGTGAATGATGAAGCGAATGGTCCCGCCAAATTTTATAACAAAGAAGGAAAGATCATAGCCGAAGGAAATTTACAGGGAAAAGATTTTGCGGGAGATTATTTTATTTATGATGTTGAGGGGAATAAGGTAAAAAAGAACTCCGACAACAAGAACAAGAATTCCTATTTAGCATTTAGTGGAAAGATAGATAAGTTTGGAAAGGAACTTAGCGATGTTCATATCGTTGTTGAGCGCGATAATTTTGAAACGTACGAAGGAGTTAATAATTCTGACGGAACATTTAAATTGAAGTTGGAATTGAATTTTGAATATATCATTCATTTCACAAAAGAAGGATTCAATGAAGTGTCGCTGATATTGGATGCAAACGTTGGGAATTTAAATGATACTAACATTTACAAATTAGAAAAATGGAAAGTGCAAATGTCGGACAACATTGCCAATTCATTGAGTTCTGACTTTATGAGTTTATTGTTGAACAAACCTGCGGGCAAGATCTATTTCAGTAAACGTAAAAAACGATTCACCACTGATGGTGCGTATGTGAACTTGTTCAATAAACAAGTGAAAGGTATTAGTGAATCCACTAAATTCATCTTAGCACAAGCGGCCGATGATAATAAGAAATTAGAGATCGAAAATCTTCGCATGGAATCGGAAAAGAAGATGAACGAGATCATGATGTTGAAAAAAGAACAAGAATTGAAGGATGCGGAATTACGGCACAAAGAAGCACAAATTTTAACGGAGAAGTTGGCGCGCGAAAAACAGCAATCTGATCTTGCCATGGCAGAACAAGACAAGAAGATCAAGAATATGAAATTGGAGCAGCAACAAATTGAATTGGAGAAAAATGCTTTGCAAGCTCAAGCCAATGCCAAAGAGTTGGAACGCTTAGCGGTTTTGAAAAAAGTTCAGGAGTATGAGTTGAAAGAGAAACAAAGCATGCTCAATAAATCCAACCAAAGTTTGTCGATGCAATTAGCCGAGAATGAAAAGAACACCATGCAATTGGAATTTGCAAATAAGGAAAAAGCTTTAAAGGAAACGGAGATCAAACAACAGAAATTATATTTCTATTTCATGGCCGGCGGTTTGTTGCTGGTTGGTTTTTTTGCATTTTATATGTTCCGCAGTATGCAGCAAAAGAAAAAGGCGAATACCCTTTTAGAGAAACAATCACAAGAGATCAATTTGCAAAAACACGAGATAGAAGCAAAAAGTAAATTGATAGAGCAAAAGAATGTTGAGACCGAGCAAAGTATTCAATACGCCAAACGAATTCAACACGCAATTCTTCCTCCGCACGAAGAGATCAATTTATATTTACGCGATTATTTTATTTTGTACAAATCAAAGGATATTGTAAGCGGTGATTTTTATTTCTTCTCTGATAAGCGCGCAGAGGATGGAAAAGTGTATATAGCTTCGGTGGATTGTACAGGACACGGAGTTCCCGGAGCCTTCATGAGCATGATCGGTTATGAGAAATTAAAAGATGCCGTGGATCTTGCAGCAGAACCCGGAAAAATATTAAGTGAATTGAATAAGGGAGTTAAATCTGCTTTGCGTCAATCTTCTGAAGCCACGTCAACCCGAGATGGAATGGACTTGAGCTTGTGCGCTTTCCCAACAAAAGCAAACGGATCAACCACTATTTCTTATGCGGGAGCTAATCGTCCGCTTTGGATCATTAAAAAGGATTCGGGAATTGTGGATGAGATAAAAGCTACTAAAGTTGCCATTGGCGGTTTAACGCACGATTCGCAAGAATTTCAGCAGCACGATATCAAATTGAATAAAGGAGATACCATTTACATGTTCAGCGATGGATATGCCGATCAGTTTGGCGGACCGAAAAAGAAAAAATTAATGACGGGTAAGTTCAAAGATATTATTTTAAGCATCCAACATCTTACTATAAAAGAACAGCACGATCATTTAAATGATTTTATTGAAAAATGGATGGAAGACAGCGAGCAGGTAGATGATATTTTAGTAATTGGTGTAAAAGTGTAAAGATGAAACTGCTCCGAATTTTATTTTTTATTCTCTCTATTCAGCTCTTTGATTCTGTTTATTCTCAAAACAATTCAAAGATCATTAGCGAAATTCAACAGATCATGAAGCTGCAAGAAAAAGCCTGGAACGATTTTGACATTGATGGCTTTATGAAATACTATTGGAATAATGATAGTTTGATGTTCATTGGAAATAAGTCGATCACTTATGGCTGGAAACAAACTTTAGCCAATTACAAAAAGAATTATTCCAGCAAAGAATTAATGGGTGTGCTAGCGTTCACAAATATTAAATGTGAGCTATTCTCAAAAGACGTTGCAACAGTGGTTGGAAAATGGCAGATCACAAGACCTGATGCAACGCAAGTGGGCGGACATTATTCTTTACTCTGGAAAAAGATCGACGGTAAATGGGTCATTGTTCGCGATCATACAAGCTAAAAAAATTTATGAAAAGATATTTTTTGTTTCTGTTTCTGTTACCGGTTGTACTTTCGAGTCAAATACTCACTCCCGTGAAATGGAGTTTTTCTCAAGTTCAAATTTCGGATAATGTTTATGAATTACGCTCTAAAGCTACCATTGATATAACTTGGCATATCTATTCTCAGTTCATTGAAGATAATGGCCCTGTTCCAACAAAATTTACATTTCAACCAAATCCTGATGTAACATTTGATGGAAAAACATCTGAACCAAAAGGGCATGAAGAATTTGATCCGAATTTCGACATGAAATTAACTTACTTCGAGAAAGAGGTAACCTTTGTTCAAAAAGTAAAGATCACCAAAACAACCAAATTAAAAGGGAATGTGGAATACATGGTGTGTGCTATGCAATGTTTGCCGCCAACCAAGGAGCCTTTTGAATTTTTATTGGTGGGAAAGGAAGATGTAACGGTGGAAACACAGAGTTTAGCAATTCCCGGAAAAACAACGGCTGCCACAACTACACCAACGCTTACGTTGAATTTGCAGAATCCTTTGACCTTCAATGTTCCATCATCACATGGCATTCTTGATCCTGTAAAATGGGATATACAAGGGGTGATGGCTCCCGGAAGCAAGGGCAAATATATGATCACCTTTAAAGCAGCAATTGATAAGGGATTTCATATCAATGCCAATAAACTAAAGGAAAAAGAATTAGTGCCTACTACATTTAGTTTTGATTCTTTAGTTGGGGTAAAATTAAAAGGAGAGCTTAACTCTTTATCTAAAGTGGTCGAGAAAAAGGAAGCTGTATATAAAGAGAAAACAAGATACCACGAAGACGAGGCCATTTTTACACAGGAGTTTGAAGGAGAGTTGAATGGTTATATCAAAGGAAAATTAGAATTCCAAACCTGCGACGATTCAAAATGTTTGCCTGCACAAAAAGTAAAATTTGAATTTAGTATTAAAGATGGTGTATTTAAAAGAGTAGAAGAAAATACTACTCAACAAGTTGCTCAAACGGTTGTTGGCGCATTTCCTTACAAACATCCAACCATTGATCACAACTCCCCATTAAGTTCTTGCAGTATAACTTCCGACGAAATAAAAGGAAAAGGCAACTGGACCATTTTTATTTTAGGATTTTTAGGAGGCTTACTTGCTTTACTTACGCCTTGTGTTTTTCCTATGATACCATTGACCGTAAGTTTTTTTACAAAGAACAGTAAAGATAAAAAAGGAATATTCAACGCCACCTTGTATGGATTTTTTATTTTGCTGGTATATATTCTACTCAGTTTACCATTCCACTTATTAGATAAGATCGATCCCAATATTTTAAATACGATTTCCACTAATGCTTGGTTAAATGTGGCCTTCTTTGTTGTGTTCGTTGTATTTGCCATTTCATTTTTTGGATACTACGAAATTACTTTACCAAGTTCTTTAGCCAACAAAGCCGATTCTGCTTCTAATGTTGGGGGAATGATAGGGATATTTTTTATGGCCTTAACATTGGCTTTAGTTTCTTTTTCGTGTACAGGACCAATTTTAGGATCACTCTTAGCAGGATCATTAACTTCTGATGGTGGCGCATGGCAATTAACCGCGGGCATGAGCGGATTTGGTTTGGCATTAGCCTTGCCATTTACATTGTTCGCAGCATTTCCAAGTTGGTTAAATGCTTTACCAAAGTCGGGTGGGTGGTTATCGAAAGTAAAAATTATTTTAGGATTCATTGAATTGGCCTTAGCGGTTAAATTTTTATCGAACGCCGATCTTGTGGAGCATTGGGGAATTTTAAAATACGAAGTGTTCATGGGACTTTGGATCTTAATTGCAGCAGCCATGTTGGTTTATCTTTTGGGCAAGATCAAATTTCCGCATGATGATCCGTTTAAAAAATGGACAACAGCGCGCAGTATCATTGCCGCGTTTTCATTGGCGTGTGTTATTTATTTTAGTGCAGGCTTTAGATATAGTAACGAAACAAAAACATTTACCAGTTTAAGTTTATTAAGTGGATTGGCGCCGCCTGCGGGTTATAGTATCATTCATCCAAATCATTGTCCCCTTAATTTAAATTGTTTTCATTCTTACGAAGAAGGTTTAGCCTATGCAAAACAAACAGGTAAACCTATCATGTTGGATTTTACGGGATGGGCTTGTGTGAATTGCCGAAAGATGGAAGAGAATGTATGGAATCAACCGGAAGTATTCAGCATCATCAACGAAAAATATGTATTGATCTCGTTGTATGTTGACGATAGAGAAAAATTGCCGGCCATTATGCAACATGATTACATGACCGCTCTGGGAAAACTAAAACATATTGAAACTGCTGGAGATAAGTGGGCCACTTTTCAAACCGAGACATTTGTAAATAATTCGCAGCCTTATTATGCACTTTTAAGTACGGATGAAAAATTGCTTGTGAAACCTGTGGGATACACGCCAAAGGTATCTGAATTTGCAACGTATTTGAATTGTGGATTAGATGCTGCAGGAAAGAAGTAATTACTTATCTCCCACCGGAGCTTCTTCCTTCTTAGCAAAATACTTCTTTATATTATAGGTGAACGTTAGCATGTAATAACGTTGCAGAATGTTCGATCGGGTATCTTCAATATATGTTTCGGTGATATTACGTTGTATACTTTTATTTTGATCTAAAATATCAAATACAAACAATCTCAATTCGGCTCGGTTATCTTTTAAGAACTTAAAGGCAATGGCACCATTCAATAAATTGATACTTTGATTGAAGGAAGCTGTTAATCCGGTATATAATGTATTTGTATATTCCGCTTGCAGAACTAATTTTTTAAAGAAGGTTAAATTTATTTTAGCTTTTGATACTTGATTGAGGTAGGAAGAATTTAAACTGGTTTGCAAACTATTTACAACAGTATTGTAGGAAGAGTTGGATGAAATGGTGAAATCTATTTTTTCGCTGAAGTTACTGCTTATCACTAAACCGAGTGAGGGACTTGTTGTTTTTGAAAAATTTGTTTTATTATTGATCAAGGCCGGCACATTGCTGTAATTACATCCTGTATTTATATTGATATTAGACTTAATGAATTTTGCAGGAAATCCGTAATTAAAGAATGCGCGCAGCGTATAATACCCATTAAAATTCTCTTGACGCGAGATCTGCGAACTTTTTGCTAAAAATATATTGGAGTAAACAACCGTATCTTTATTAGCAATAATAGTGCTGTTGCCAATATAATTATCAGTATATGTTCCGCCCAACATAATAAAAGTATTGGTCGATTTTTTAGTATTAACGCCCGAATATCTTACGAAAAGATTGTTTTGGAAACTTTGTTTGAGATTTGGATTACCAATACTCAATTGTAAACTATTGCTGTTATTCAACACATTTTGTAATTGATCGATGCTTGGCGGGGTATTATTGGCGCGGTAAGTAAGCCTTACATTATTTTGTTTTGAGAATTTATATTGATACGATGCATTCGGCAATATAGAGATGAATAGTTTTGTAGCATTAGA
>JAHEYC010000093.1 GCA_023251775.1 Sphingobacteriaceae bacterium
AACAGATATCAACGGTGATTCCATAGTTTGCAAAACTCACGGCCGTATTAATAAAATGGATAGAGGAAATAGCATAATTCAAGATTTTTCATTGAATAGCTACATCATTGGTGGCGGTACAGAAAGCTATTCCTCTTGGGGAAAAGATGCGTTTATTTTTAATGTCTCATCTGTTGGCGATTCTGTTTGGTTGCAACATTACGGAAACAATAATAAAGATCAGGAAGCTAATGATGTAATTTTGAATGTAAGCAACACCGGTACTTATGTAATTTCTTATAGCGAAATTGATTTTTCAAGTTTCATGAGAGATGCAAAAAACTTAATTTTGGATGCAAATGGTATTTATTATTCAGGGAATGCTTTCGGGGGTACAGAAGATGATGAACTTAATGATCTTCAAAATGCATCTGACGAAGGATACATTGGCGTTGGATATACAAAAAGTTTTGGTAGCATTAATGAGGACCTTTATCTAATAAAATATGATTCGGCGGCTTTTTTTGGCGGAAATCTTATCGGCATTACCGAAAATAACATAGTCCTTAAAAACAAAATAAAAGTGTTCCCAACAATTCTTACAAATGACTATCATGTATTATCTGTGGCTTGTGAAGAGAAATTTACTTTACAAATTACAGATATTTCCGGTAGAACCGTGGTTGAATCACGAATTGAAAATGAATCCAATAGCACTATAGATCTTCAAGATCTTAGTCCGGGGGTTTATATATTAAGCTTAAGTTCCGGCGAAAATTCGGCAAATTTCAAGATATTGAAGAGGGATTAGTTGAAAACTCAAGGTTTTAGGCTGTTTTTAGCCCCTTTTTATGAAAAATATGCCATTCACTAAATCCCTGATAATTATTGCCTTTACAATAAAAAAAGGTATATTTGTGGGGTTTAGATAACCTATCTTATTAGGCTAGACCTAAATTAATTATAGATATATGAAAAGACATTTATTAACCATTTTCTTCTTCCTGGTTTGTTTCTCTTATACCTACTCTCAGGTTACGAAAACCAACAAATGGAGAAAAAGCGAGCGCGATTCGTTTGAGAACGCCTTTTTACTTTATGAAGATAAGTTATATAAGATGGCTCTCCCAATTTATGAGGCGTGTAACAAAAACCATCCAAATGAAGATTTCATTATGTACATGTACGGTAAAACAAGTCTTTACCGTCCCGATAAACACGCCGATGCTTTAACTTATCTTACTCAAGCCTACAACAAAAATAAAAGGATCCTTCAAATTGAACTTGATCTTGCAAAAGCAAACCATTTGAATTATAAATTTGATGAGGCCTTACAATTTGTGAACTCTTTTCTAGCACAAAAAAAATTGAAGCCGGAAGAAAAAGAAGAAGCTGAACTCACCAAAAAATATATTGAGAATGCAAAACGACTTAATGCTTCACCTACCGGAGCTAAAATTACAAACGTTGGCGATTCCATTAACTCTACCGAAGAAGAATATGTTCCTGTGATCAGCACCGATGAGTCGATGATGGTTTATACATACGCCGGTGTTAATAGCAAGGGCGGACGCGTGAACGCATTTGGTGAAGCAAGTACCATTGGCGTTTATATGGAAGATGCTTATATTTCGTACAAGAGCAATGATATATTTCATACCCCAAAACCATTAGAGAATATCAATACAGGAATTAATGACGCAGCAATTTCGTTAAGTCCTGATGGGACTACATTATATGTTTTTAGAGATAATGGCGATGATCATGGCGATATTTACCAAAGCTCATTGATAGGAGAAGATTTTGTTGCGCCGGTTAAAGTAAAAGGTGCGGTTAATTCTTTTGCATGGGATGGACATTGTACAGTTTCGGCCGATGGTAAAGTAATGTATTTCTCGAGCGAACGTGTTGGTGGTTTTGGTGGAAAAGATATTTGGCGCGCTTCTTTTATGGCCGATTCTACTTGGGGTAATGTAGTTAACCTTGGCGATTCTATAAATTCAAAGTACGACGAAGATGCGCCTTTCATACATCCTGATGGACTAACTTTATTTTTTAGTTCGAACGGAACAAGAAGTAGTGGTGGTTTTGATGTATTCATGACCAATATGGAAGTTGACTCATCATTTAAACATGTAGAGAATGTTGGCTATCCTATCAACTCACCCGATGATGATATTTACTTTGTTGTGGCAGCTAACGGAACACGTGGTTATTACAGCAGCGGAAAAGACGGTGGACTAGGTTTAAAGGATATTTATATGGTGGAGACCAATTTCCCGGGCGATAAATTAAAAGTGTACTTAGTTAAAGGAAAAGTTACATCAGAAGGTAAACCTATTGAAGCAGGATTTGTTGTTGAGATAACTACAATGGATAATAAGATCTACAGGAATGCCAAATCAAACACCGTAAATGGTAATTATTTGACCACATTACCTGCCGGACAAAAATATAAATTGCGATTCTCGTATGGTGATTATAAACCACGCGAGTTTGAAATTGATGCTTCGCAAATTGCAAAATACACCGAGCAAATTCTAGATATCAAATTTGATATTCCTAAAGATACTACACCAATTGTAAAACAGGATTCTATTCCGAAGGATACTTTTGTAACAACCAATAAAAAACTCACCAACATCAAGAACTTTGCAGGTAAATATGGTGATGTTACGGCAGAGGGTTTAGAATTCAAAGTTCAAGTGGCAGCTTATAAGTATCCTATGAATTATACCTACAAACACTTAAAAGGTTTAGGTAATATAGAAAAAACAATGGATGCTAGCGGTAAGGTTACTCTCATTACAGTTGGTCCGCCATATAAAACATTACGCGAGGCCTGGGATCTGAATAAAAAAGCCGTCAACGCCGGACAAAAAGACGCGTTTGTGACAGCATACTATAAGGGAAAACGGATTTACTTAGAGCAATTAGAAAAGCTCGGAATATTTAAAGTAGAAGAAGCTAAGTAATATTTAAATCAAATTGAAAAACCCGTCCAAAAGACGGGTTTTTTGTTTAGCAAAATTTGGATTATATTTAATTAATGGGCCGTTTCGGTAAATATATTATTCTCACCTCTTCCATCCTTGCATTTATTGCAAACAGCTGCACCAAAACTAAAATTGGTACTTACACAATGATTGTTGAAGGTACAAAATACGAAGTTCAAAAGAATGCCTATTGTTGCGATACTACAGGAACATATTCTCTAACCAAATATTATACAGAAACCGAAGTTAAAATAACACGGGTGGGTAATTCCACTGTTGAAATTGGGGATAATATTTGGGAAAAGGATGGTAAATCAATTAATCATACTACAATATATGATTCTAATAGCCAACCAAGTCATCCTCTTGGGGGAGGTACTCGCTATACGGAAACATATAATGGAGATATTATTTCTGATAAATTAATTACGGGTGACTATCTCTTCACCCAGTTTTCCTTCGCTTATGGAAGTAAAACATATTCTACAACAATCAACGCTACATTTACAATTAAAAAGAATTGAGATTAAAATATTCAATATCCCTCATCCTATTCGCAGCAATTTTGTTTTCTCAAACAGACACTTCAAAATTCATTAATAAATTAGGATGTTCTGTTAGCTTGATAAACTTTATTGATTACAGTTCTCTGAAAGAAAGCCCATTTGAAAAAACCGCCTATTATCAAGGATTTGATGTAAATGTGTTTTTTCGATCCCCAATTAATCATACGCAATTAGAATTAGGAGTTTTAGGTGGTGACACTTACCCGCTTTTTGATAATCTAAACTACTATTTCAGTGGAGTGTTCTTTTTAAATACTAAAAACAAAAAATACAGTTTTGACATTAACCCCAAATTGATGTATGCCTACTCAACTAAACCGGATGGGTTCAATCGCAGCATCATTCATAAAAATTTTTCATTTCAATTAGGTTTAAATGCTTTCAAGAAAACATATCGATTTGAGTTTGGAATTGGCTATTATGTTTGGTATAGTGATTATAAGGTAATTATCAAGTCGACAAATTATGATCCACTTAATGGCGGGCCTTTATACCAAAAAAAGGGGTATGTCCCTATTGGAATTTTAAAACTGACAACAAGATTTATCTTTGGAAAATAAAAAAAACCATCTCTTTCGAAATGGCTTTTTAATTTTATAGATCCAATTAATATCTCTTCTTGAATTCGCTTTTACCGAACGTTCTCTTTTCAGATGAACCGTTACCGAAAGAAGATTCCGATTTGCTGCCGAACGAACGTTTACGATCGCCGCTACCTTCGCCTTTGCGCTCACGATGTCCGCCAAATTTACCTTTGCTTCCACCATAACCGCTTCCACCGCCGCTTTTACGCTCACGATCAAATCCGCCTTTACCTTTGTAGCCGCCACCGCCGCCACCTCTGCGTTCGCCGCCCTCGCTTCCACCTTCGCGCATGCGCTTGGCACTTGCTTCAATAGAAACTTTACGGTTATTGAATTCAATATTCTCTTTATTTATAGCCAAGAATGTATCGGCATATTTACTTTCTGTTTCAAAGAAAGAAAAACTTCCTTTTACATCTACATTAAATAACATACGAGGATGAACCTTCGAGATCTCGGCCAAGAAATCTTTTAAGCTGTTACGGTTAAATCCATCCAAGCTTCCTAAGTTCATAAAGAAACGAGAGGTTTTAGAATTACTTCCACCTTCTCCTCCACCCGAACCAAGATCACTTGCATTTTGATAATACGCAAAAAAGCGGTTGAATTCTTCGCTGATAAAACGCTTGATGATCTCTTCCTTAGAAAGATCTTTTAATTCTTCGTAAACTTTTGGAAGATATTTTTCGATCTCTTCATCCTTTACTTCCACATCGTGCAATTTTTTCACTAAGTGGAATAATTGTTTTTCGGTTACCTGGAAACCATCGGGCAAAGTACCACGCTCAAATTTTTTGTTGATGATGCGTTCGATATCTTTAATTCTTCCGGCATCTCTTCCTGTAATAATGGCAATAGCAATTCCCGATTTTCCTGCACGAGCAGTTCTTCCGGTACGGTGCGTATAACTATCAATATCCTCAGGTAAATTATAATTAATAACGTGTGTAATTCCATCCACATCAATTCCGCGCGCTGCCACATCAGTAGCAACTAACATTTGTAATGTACGATTACGGAAACGCTTCATAACAAGATCGCGTTGTCCTTGCGAAAGATCACCATGCAATGCATCGGCACTGTATCCGTCTTTTATCAAAGCATCAGCTACTTCTTGTGTTTCGGCTTTTGTACGGCAAAATACCATACCAAATATCTCGGGATAAAAATCAGCAATTCGTTTTAATGCTAAATAACGATCACGAGAATTTACCTGATAATATAAGTGTGTGATATTGGCTGCGCCTTCGTTACGTTTACCTGAACTTACTTCGGCAGGATTACTCATGTAATTTTTTGCAATACGCTCAACTTCGCGAGGCATTGTTGCGCTAAATAACCATGTATTCTTGCTTTCAGGAGTTTGTTCTAAGATAACATCTAAGCTATCTTTAAAACCCATGTTCAACATTTCATCTGCTTCATCTAACACAACCACTTTAATGGTTTGCAATTTTACTGCTCTGCGTTCGATAAGGTCAACTAACCTTCCCGGCGTTGCCACAATAATTTGCGAACCTTGTTTAATATCGCGCATTTGATTTACAATACTTGCTCCACCGTAAACCGAAGTAACAGTTAAACCACGCATGTATTTCGCGTATTTTTTTAGGTCGTTCGTTATTTGAACGCATAATTCACGCGTTGGCGATAATATCAAGGCTTGAGTATCTCTTGAATTAGGATCAATAGTGTTTAAAATTGGCAATCCAAATGCGGCCGTTTTACCGGTACCGGTTTGTGCCAAGGCCACCACATCGGTTTCCTTACTTGTTAATAATGGGATAGTTTGCAGCTGAATGGGGGTTGGGGTCTCAAATCCAAGATCCTCAATAGCTTTCATTAGGGCATCATTGAGCCCTAGCTCTTTAAATGTCATTTTGTTGATTTTACGTTTATATTAACTGCTTACCAAAAAATTTACCGCAGTTAACGCACAATGGCCGACTAGAACTCGCCGATAAACTTTTATTGAACAGACCGCAAAGATAGGCCATTTAAGCCAATATCCCTAATTTATTACGAGTTGTCCACAATTTTCGTATTTTTGCCTCCCTTAATGAGCAATAATTACGCTATAATCATGGCCGGCGGAGTTGGCACGCGTTTTTGGCCTATGAGCACAACCCAACATCCTAAACAGTTTTTAGACGTTTTAGGGACCGGAAACACCCTCATCCAACAAACATTTACCAGGCTTTTAAAGATCTGTCCTAAGGAAAATATATTTGTAGTAACAAGCCAGGCTTATGAAAAACTGGTAAAAGATCAATTACCAAAGCTTCCTAAGACAAATATTTTGTGTGAGCCTGCACGAAAGAACACTGCTCCCTGTATCATATATGCTTCTTATAAGATCCATCAATTAAATCCAAATGCAGTTACTATTGTAGCGCCAAGTGATCATCTTATCAAAAAAGAGACCACTTATGTGAAGGCCATCAAAGCTTGTATTAAAAAAGCAGGAGATGAGGATTGTCTTGTAACTTTAGGAATAAAACCTACTCGTCCCGATACCGGTTATGGCTATATACAATTTAAAGAAAGCGATAAAGAGGAAAAAGATAAGCGTATTTATAAAGTAAAGACCTTTACCGAAAAACCCGATCATGATATGGCCAAGTTTTTTGTAGAAAGCGGCGACTTTTTATGGAATTCGGGCATTTTTATATGGAGTACAAAAAGCATTTTGGCTGCTGTAGAAAAACATGATCCCGAATTGGCCAATGTGTTCAAAGAAGGGAATAACGTTTATAATACGCCTAAAGAAAAAGACTTTATTACACGCGCGTATAATACTTGTAAAAATATTTCTATTGATTACAGTGTGATGGAAAAAGCCACCAATGTTTATGTGCGTTCGAGCATTATTGGATGGAGTGATCTGGGAACATGGGGCAGTATTTACGGACATATAAATAAAGACAAAAAGCATAATGCAGTTGTTGGTAAAAATGTGATGATATACGATAGTAAGAATTGCATTGTTCATGTGCCAAAAGATAAGCTGGTTGTGCTGCAAGGCCTGGAAGACTACATAGTAGTGGAAAGCGACAATATCCTTATGATCTGTAAAAAGGAGGATGAACAACAAATTCGCAATTTTGTTAACGACGTAAAAGTTAATAAAGGCGAAAAATTCGTGTAAAAACTGGATTCCCAGCCCTTTTTCTGAAACTTTTTAGACTATTATTCGTTATACTATTGGCTTGTTAGTCTAATTTAGATTATGCCAAGTTATTTTTTTTATTAATTTTGTTTTTTAACACAACCCGCCTGCTTATTCCGATAATTATCGGGGTAGGTGGATAACACAACGTAAGAATGAGACAACTCAAAATTACCAAATCGATCACTAACCGTGAAAGTGCCTCTTTAGACAAATACCTTCAGGAAATTGGCCGTGAAGAATTGATCACCGCCGAAGAAGAAGTAATTTTAGCAAAAAAGATCAAAGATGGTGACCAACGCGCGCTAGAAAAATTAACCCGTGCCAATCTTCGTTTCGTGGTATCGGTAGCAAAGCAATATCAAAATCAGGGTTTAAGCTTACCCGACTTGATCAACGAAGGAAATTTAGGCTTAATTAAAGCGGCAAAACGTTTCGACGAGACCCGCGGTTTCAAATTCATTTCGTACGCAGTTTGGTGGATCCGTCAAAGTATTTTACAAGCTTTGGCCGAGCAAAGCCGTATTGTGCGTTTACCTTTGAACCAAGTAGGTTCGTTAAACAAGATCAATAAAGCATACAGCAAATTAGAGCAGCAATTTGAGCGTGAGCCAAGCGCTGAAGAATTAGCGGATATGTTAGATCTTCCAATTGACAAAGTAAGCGATACCATGAAAGTGAGCGGACGCCATGTTAGTATGGATGCGCCTTTTGCAAATGGAGAAGAAAGCAGCTTATTGGATGTATTGATCAATCACGATTCGCCAAAAGCGGATATTGGTTTAATGAACGAATCGTTAAGCAAAGAAATTGACAGGGCATTAAGTACCTTAACTGAAAGAGAAAGAGATGTAGTAAAATTATTCTTCGGAATTGGTTTGAACCATGGATTAACTCTGGAAGAAATAGGCGATAAATTCGATCTTACCCGCGAACGTGTTCGTCAAATAAAAGAAAAAGCAATTCGTCGCTTGCGACACAGCAGCAGAAGCAAATTACTGCAGCAATATTTAGGATAAAATTAAGAGCCCCGAGAGATCGGGGTTTTTTGTTGAGTTCCTTTATTCTCACTACCTCTTTCTTATTGTTTTTTATTCAAAATATCTTCCTGATCACTTACCTTTTTTGAATTAGGCTTGATCATTAATTTGCTTTCGGTTTCCGTTAACGTAATAAACCTACTGCGTTTGCTATACTCTACCTTAAAGGTTTTTTGCCAATTATACTCAGGTATTGACAGTACCAAGGTTCTATCTTTTCTGTAATACTTTAACGCACCTCCCGCATCATCGTAACTAAATGTTCCATCTTTACTTTTATGTGGTCTTGGATTGCATACGTAAAAGAAATCTTTGGCTTTAAAATCAAAAAAAATCCATGAAGGCCATGACTCTACTTCATCATAGGTGTGGAGTGATTTGTTTGGACAGTCAATGTTCACTTCTTTATGAGCATCCAGTTTAAAAATTATTATTGACTCATTCAATATGGCTGTTGAATCCATGATGCATGTTTTTAGATTTCCATACATTTCCTTTTTTCCAATTGGAGATCGAAACGTATAACACGAAGTTAGTACGAAGGAAAAAAGTATAATTATTCTACGCACACGGTAAGTTTAATAAACAATTTCGCGCCTCTCACATTCTTATCCCAACAATACACACATCATCCACTTGCTCCAAAGTTCCTTTCCATTCTTCAAAAGCTTTGTTTAATATTTGTTTTTGTTCGGTGGCCGGTTTGTTATTGATAGTTTGTAATAATTCGTTCAGCGATTTATACTTGAACTTCTTTCCTTTTGGTCCGCCAAACTGATCGGCATATCCGTCGGTATATAAATAAAGTGTGTCTCCCTTTTTTAATTCAATAGTGTTCAATGCAAATGGATCTTTTCTTTCGCCCATGCCAATTGGCATTTTATCGGCGGGTAATTCCATGATCTTATTATCGCGAAATAAAATAGGATTATTATTTGCAGCCGAATAGGTTGCTTTGATCATTCCGTTAGACGAACTTTCAAAGCAGATCAAGATCCCATCCATTCCATCTTTACCACCATCTTGCGAAATACTTTCGATCAAACGTTTACGCACATGATCCAATACTTCATTTGGTTTCGAGATCTTTTTTTCGGTGATGGCTTCATTTAAAAATGAGCAATTCAATAAACTCATAAATGCTCCCGGAACACCGTGTCCTGTACTATCACAAACCGCAAGATAAAACAAACTGCCCGCTGCCGACTGTTTACTGCCAACTGTCGTAGCCCAATAAAAATCGCCACTCACAATATCTTTTGGTTTGAACAGTACAAAATGTTCGGGCAAATTTTCCTTTAAAAGACTATCGTGTGCCAACAAGGTATATTGAATGCGTTTTGCATAGTTAATACTATCCACGATCTCTTTGTTTTTGATACTCAACAATTCTTTTTGTTCTTCAATGGCTACTTCGTGCGCTTCTGAATCACCTTTAAAATAGCGGATCACATAAAATAGTACCGCAAAAACAGAAAGAAGTGTAAAGTAGTAATATTGAATTGTTATTTCTTTAGAAACCACAATAAGAGGTTCGTGCGAACTTTGATACCATGTTGCAAAAATGAAAGCCCCTACACTTACATAAAAGATCAAATAAACGGCCCAGGTTTTACGAAATAATATAACAGGAATAGCAGCCGTTGTGAAAAAGAAATACCGATCGCCTAAGTCGGCACTATTAAAAATGCAAACGGTCAATATGCATATAACGGGTGCAAAAGAGAAAAAAAACTTAGTGAACGTAAGCCATCCTTTGCTATTGAAAAATGGAGCTAACGAAAATGCCACTAAAAATGGTACCGAAAAAAACAAAAGGTAGGTCACCTTTAGAATAATGCCAAATGCCCCAAACATCAACATCATAATGGCAAGTATTATGCTCATTCGATTGATGATGAGTATACACTTACGATCATGCGAACTCTTAGCAAAAGAAATACCTGAGTAAGTTATTTTTTTTATGAGGTCTTTCATGTAAAGTACTGTTCGATCAAGAATAGCACTCTAAAGATAGTAAATTAAACCTAAAATTGAGTTACCCTACTCTACCCGTATTCCCTGCGAATTAGCGATGCATTCGTTGCAATAGGTCTTTCCATCGCAGCCCTCAACGCCGGGACAATCCTGCACACAATTTTGGGATTCGTATTGCTTTTTTAGATCGGGGTCAAAGCAATTGGATGTGTCTTTTTTGCACGAGCTTATAATTGCTGCAAAAATAGATATGTAAATAATGTGCTTCATAATTTAAGTAACGTAAATGTAAATTAATTATTGTTTAATTTTACGCCGTGGCAAAAGCAGTTTTTAATAAAAAGTTGGTCATTCAAAAATATCCCGGCAAAGGCGGTTGGTGTTATGTGGTTGTGAGTGGAATACCTGCCAATAAAAAACGAAAATTTGGTTTTGTAAGAGTGAGCGGGACAATTGATACTTATCAATTAGAGAAATATTATTTAATGCCAATGAAAGCAGGCACACTCTTTTTACCAATTAAAGCAGAAATTAGAAAAGTAATAAAGAAAAAAGAAGGTGATACAATTCATGTTATATTGTTTGAAGATAATACACCGCTTAAAATACCCAAAGAATTAACTTTGTGTTTAAAAGAAGAGCCAAAGGCTTTAAAAAATTTCGAGAATTTAAGTGATGCCGAGCAAAAACAATATTTAGATTGGATCTACTCCGCCAAAAAAGAAGAAACAAAAATTGAACGCATTGCTACGGCGATAAATAAGTTGGTAAAGGGGGAGAAGCTTTATATTCAGAAGTTTACTTAATGATCTGTAGTTTCTTTGCCTCTGAAGCGCTTTCTGTTTTAAGTATACAAAAATAGAAACCCGTTCGTAGTTCAGCGGTGTTTACCTCAATTTGTTGTTCGCCGCTTGCAATTTGTTTTTTAGTTGTTTGGAAAACAATATTACCTAAGATATCATAAAGACGAATTTCTACATCACTCACATTATCTAACAAAAATTTAAGATCCGTACGGTCATTTGCAGGGTTTGGAAATATTTGCAAATTCTTAATTGACCGGTCAATCGAAATTACTCCTGTTGAAAAACTAGGAATGTTCCCATGGATCCCGAATTTTGTCCAGTCAACTGGCGTATAACATTGAGCGCCGCCATCTGCCCCATTCACTTTGATCTTATAGAAGGAATTTTTTAAATTCACGGCTCCATCGGTATGGCCGCCATTTGCCACAGGAAGACTTTTTGCAACTGCCCAAATACCTGAGGGGCTATTAAAACGTAATACTTCCTGATTGCACGAATCATTTATGTTTCCAATTGCATCAAATTTGCTTTTTAAAGCGGGCGTCCATGTTTTTCGGTATGGAACTCCAAAATAAGGATCACCCAAATTATTGCAGGGTGTTAATCCGCAACATTGCGCATTACACACCGAACCCGTTGAATCGTTCTTGTGCACATAAATTTTTGTGGCAACACTCGGATACGAAAGCGTTGTAAAAAATGCATCCACAAATTCCTTATTGATATGATCTAAATGATGATGTGGCACAACAAACATTAGTTTTACTTGCGAAACTATTAAGCCAAAACTATTGGTAATGATACTATGAACTTCATTGGCATCATCAATTGCATTTCGTGTAGGTTCAAAAGGCGACCCCTTGTATATTTCAATATCACTGGTTTCGGCCACAGTGCTTGAATCTCCGTAACCTGTTCCAAATATCCAAACGGAATCCTGCATTCCTTTTATCACATATATATTGGAGGTGTTATTCAATTGCGTATTCATTTTCATGCCGCTGTGAACAACATAAAATTGATTGTTAATGATGGTTTCGGGAATGGTTACTAATTGACCAAACAATGTCGCTTGGATCAATACTTGGGCAAAAATAAATAGTGTTTTTTTCATTTTAACTTTATTATCACCGTGTTTGACTAGTGCAAGCACCAAAAGATTAATCTAATTCACGATTAAATATTCTAAGACCTAATTTAACACTTATCCCGAAAAGCCTACCACTTATTCTTAAAAACTTACCACTTATTGGGGCCTCATCATAAATCCCTAATAACCACGTTACTTTGCACACTCTTTGCATTATAGTTACCATGTCCCAAAACAAAATTACCGAAACCCGCACCGCCAGTGTTTATATCGACGAGAATGATATTGTTGTTATTACCATGAAGGATTGCGGAAGGGTTGATGAATACGATGTGGTTGATTTCAATCTTGTTTTACGTCACCTCACCGGTGGCAAACCTGTTCTTAAATTATTCGACGGTCGTGCGAACTGGAGCATGGATAGAAAAGCAAAAGAAAGAGCTAAACTTGAGAACTCCCCTCAACACACCCTCGCCAGAGCAGTTGTGGTATCTAATTTTATTAAAGCAGCTTTATTTAAATATTTGCATGAGCTTGGAAAAAAAGGATTTCCTCAGCAATTTTTTACCGATAAAGACGAGGCTTATAAATGGCTTTTGAGTTTAAAACAAAAAGCTAATCCTTAAGATCAAGGATCAACTCTGCCACTTTTTTATCAATAATTAGTGTAAGGTCGTCACTGCTTAATTTATTTAAAGATATCCACCTAAAAGATTGCGCACCCTCTTTTATTTTATAATCGTGTGCTTTAGAACTATATGTTTCCGTAATCCTTTTTGCAGGTTTTACTTTATAATAAATACTAATGACTTGATTATTGGGGGCAAAAGCAGAGGCCACAAAAAAATCGGTTGTGTAAAAATGCGATTCCACTCCAATTTCAAAATTCAACTCCTCCATAAATTCGCGCTTGATGCAATCTATCGTTCCTTCACCAAATTCTAATCCTCCACCGGGGAATTTTGTGATGTGATTGCCTTTAATATATTCATCGCTTACAAGAAGTCTATCATCCTGTATCAGCACACCGTAAACGCGAACATTGAAACGATTCATGGAAGCAATTTACTAAAAGAAGTACGAATTACGAAGGACGAAATACGAATCTTTGTGCATATAGATTCGTCACTCGTACTTCGTCGTTCGTACTTCATCATTCGAACTTCTTACTTCCCCTAGTCATCTCCCTCTTCCCCGGCGCTCCAGGTAAAGCTTCCACTTCAAATCCTGCTTCTTTAAGGTCTCGTCTGAACTGCCCTTGTGCGCAAAACGTTACTAAAACGCCACCGGGATTTAAAGCCTCATACATTTTTTTGAATACTTCCAATGTCCACATGTAAGGAACTTGGCGCGGAGAAAATGCATCGAAAAAAATAACATCATAGCTCTGTCTTAAACTCACATCTTTAAGTGAACATAACGATTTGATAAGCGTAAATTTTTCGTGAAGTTTTATAGCTGTATCATATTGCACATTATTTATATTCTTGATGAAGTCCTGATACTTTGCGTCAAAAAAACCGGCGTAATTCAATTCATCCATCAATTCTCTTGGGAATTCGTACTTATCGATACCGGAGTAGATCACTTCTAAGTCATTCTCTAACGCATAAATGCCACTTAAAATAGCATCTAAACCTGTACCATACCCAACTTCCAAAATTTTTATTTGGTCTGCACCTTGCATATGTCTATACAGCAAACCATTCTCAATAAAAACGTATTTACTTTCAGTTACAGCACCATACCACGAGTGATATGATGCATCAAACACTTTGCTGAAAACGCTTTTTGAACCATCTTTAGTATTTACGATCTCGAGACCCATTAGTTGATCTTCCCTTCCTTTTTACGGTAAATTAAAAACAATAATACGGGTAATAAAA
>JAHEYC010000011.1 GCA_023251775.1 Sphingobacteriaceae bacterium
ATAATGCACCGGTTGGATTGGTAACGGATGGAATTGAAACATTGCGCAAATCTGATTATCCTATTTACGTATTAAGAGCAGAATATTCTGAAAAGAACTTTATTCAAAATTTGATCCGCTTAAAGACCGAAAATCAGATAACTCGTATTGCGGCAGTATTAAATGATGTAGATATGAGTCGTAAGCGTTACGGTTATAGCTATGGTTATACATACGGATATGGTTACGGAACCGGATATTATACCGATGATGCCGAATCTAAAAAGAAGAAGAAAAAGTAAATGGAAGTTACAGAAACATTCATAAAAGGATTATTCGTAATTAAACCACGTGTTTTCGAAGATGCGCGCGGTTATTTTTTTGAGAGTTATAATCAAGCCATGTTCGAAAAGGCGGGATTGAATTTAGATTTTGTGCAAGACAATCAATCGCTTTCACAAAAAGGTGTTCTAAGAGGTTTGCATTTTCAGGATCCGCCATTTGCCCAAGGAAAATTGGTGCGTGTGATCACCGGATCAGTGTTTGATGTAGCTGTAGATATTAGAAAAGGATCGCCAACTTACGGAAAACATTTTGGATTAGAACTAACCGAAGCCAACAAATGGATGATGTATGTTCCCCCGGGATTTGCACATGGATTTTTAACGCGTGAGGATAATACTGTATTTTCTTATAAGTGCACTAATTATTACAATAAAGCATCCGAAGATTGCATTTTATGGAACGATCCGGATATCGGTATCAATTGGGATCTGAAGAACGAACCCTTGTTATCTGATAAAGATAAAGAAGGAAAAAGGATCAAAGATTTTGTAACGAAATTTTAAATGTCTTCCACCTCAAATACGCATCTTACCCTCATCTCTTTAGTTTTCTTTAGTTTCGTTATCTCTCTTCTTATCAATTATATTTTATTAAAGTTTGCTCGTACCTTAGGTATTCGCACGCGCGCCTCTGCCGAAATTCGTTGGGATCCCCAGCACAAACCTTCTTTGGGCGGGATATCATTTTATTTGTGCTTTCTCTTTTCTTTCATTTTTTTAGCACTTCTTAATCCCGATTTCAGTGATTTCAGGTGGACCGTGTTTGGTTTTTTAGTTGCATGTTCACTTGCTTTTTTGATGGGATTGGCCGATGATGCTTTTAATACGCAACCTTTATTAAAACTCATCACGCAGATCATTTGTTCACTTATACTTGTGTATTCAGGAATTCATATACGTTTGTTCGAGAATTTACTTTTGAATTATGCCTTAACTGTGTTTTGGATCATAGGAATGATGAATTCATTTAATTTGCTTGATAATATGGATGGCATTACCGGCCTCATTACTGTGGCCATCACGGGATTTTTCATTGCGGTAACTGTTTCGTTAAAGATCACCAACTCCTATATCACCATTTTTAATGTGTGCATGCTTGGATCCATAGTTGGTTTTTTGGTGTACAATTTTCACCCTTCAAAAATGTATATGGGCGATTCCGGAAGTCAATTCATTGGATTTTTTCTCGCCGCCATTGGAATTGAAGTTTGCTGGAATAATGGTTTACCTTTTGGATTATATCATGGCGAATTAGAGAACATCTCACTTGTGCTTTTAGTATTTCTTTTACCTATTGTTGATACAACCACCGTTTTTATTAATCGCATTGCAAAAGGAAATTCTCCTTTCATTGGCGGCAAGGATCACACTACACATCATCTTTTTTTTAAAGGCATCACCGAGAAAAGAATTGCAGCCTTATACCTCCTGATCTCAGTAATAGCCTGTGTTCTAGCCTATAACCTTATTTTTAGTTTCAGTTATAACTTGTTGTATCTCTCACTAATTTTCTTTGTAATAGTGTTTTTAATTTTGTATCTTAATACTATTATAAAGAAAAGAACTTGAGTGTTTTTTATGACATAAAGAATAATACCCTCAAGATCGTATTGTTCCTCACGATCTTCCTTATCTTCTATTTTCTCGAGATCACCTTCCTTAAAAGCCCTAATAGAAGTGATGTGGCCTATGAGAATAATAACTTCAAGGTATTCGGACTCAATATCCCATCCAATCTTAGATTTTGTGATGAACCAATTCCGGTTGATAATTACGAGATAAGAACAAATCTCGAAGGAGAATTCTTTACAAATAAATATTGGAAAAATAATTCGGCTATCTTATTCAATAAAGTTGCAAAATGGTTCTCCTATATTGAACCCATCTTAAAACAAGAAGGTGTACCCGATGATATCAAATACATTGCCGTTATCGAAAGTCATTTGTCCAACCAAATTTCTCCCGCAGGCGCTGTAGGCTTTTGGCAATTGATGCCTTCGGCTGCTCGCAGCTACGGACTTATTGTGAACGATGAAGTGGATGAGCGATTAGATGTTGAAAGATCAACACGCGCGGCTTGTAAATTTTTTAAAGATGCACACAAACGGTTTAATAATTGGACACTCGCCGCCGCCGCTTATAATTTAGGAATGGGTGGAATCGAACGCGCGTTAAAAGAACAAAAGACCAATAATTATTATGATCTTTTATTAAATGAGCAAACCGGAGAATTTGTATATAGATTGATGGCGTACAAAACACTTTTATCAAGTCCTATGCATTTTGGAATTAAACGTAGTAAAATAAAATACTATTCCAAAATTCCGGTAAAAGTAGTAAGCATCGATTCAAGTATCACCGATCTTACGTATTTAGCGAAACATCTCAAATGCAATAAAACGCAAATAAAATTAATGAATCCTTGGTTGGTAAAAGGAACACTTCATAATCCCGATGGACAAGTGTATAAATTCAAGATCCCAAAGAATCTTAAAAAGGATTACTCTACATATTACCTCGATCTTATTTCGGAAGATGGGTACATGTATGATAGAGAAGAGGCTGAATCGATCGAACTTCCTAAGGTCGATACCTTGGCCGCAAAGATCAATTAACAAGGTTATCCCCATTTTAGCCACGAAAAACACGAAAAAATCGTTACGAAAGCCACGAAATGTTTTTTGTGTTTTTCGTGTAAAAATTTCGTGCTTTTCGTGGTTAACATTTACAATTTCTTATCATAATTTAAAGTTTTGTAAGGCAAGATTCTGTAAATTTGCCTTGTTATTTTTGTTATGCCAAAAGAGGAATTTGAAACTGAATTAAGAGAGGAAGAGGAATTGTTCGACGAGGAAGTGATCGAAGTTATTGGTGCGCGTGCCAATAACCTTAAAGATCTTAGTTTAACTATTCCACGAAATAAATTAGTGTGCATTACCGGCTTAAGCGGAAGCGGAAAATCATCCTTGGCATTTGATACCATTTATGCAGAAGGACAAAGACGTTATATCGAAAGTTTTTCTTCTTATGCCCGTCAATTTTTAGGAACACTCGAACGCCCCGATGTAGATAAGATCACTGGATTAAGTCCTGTTATTTCCATCGAACAAAAAACCGTAAATAAAAATCCGCGTTCAACTGTTGGAACAATCACCGAGATCTACGATTTTATTCGTTTATTATTTGCGCGTGCAGGCGAAGGATATTCATATGTAACAGGTGAAAAAATGGTAAGATACAGCGATGATCAGATCGTTGATCTTATTTTGGAAGAGTATAAGGGCAAACATATTTTATTATTAGCACCTACTGTAAGATCACGTAAAGGGCATTACCGCGAATTATTTGAAGATGTTCGCAAGAAAGGATTCACAAAAATTCGTGTTGATGGAGAAGTAAAAGATATTCTTCCAAAAATGCAAGTGGATCGATACAAAATTCACGATATCGAATTAGTGATCGATCGTTTGGAAATTACAAAAGATATTCGTGCACGATTATACCAATCGCTTCAAACAGCCATGAAACAAGGTAAAGGAACTATTATGGTTCAAGAAGCAGATCTAAACGAAAAGAAGAAAACTACAAAAACAAAAGCACCCGCTTCTAAAGTACGTTTCTTTAGTCGCTTATTAATGTGCCCAACTTCAGGAATTTCATACGACGAACCGGCACCAAATTCTTTTTCGTTCAATTCTCCTTATGGTGCTTGTCCAAAATGTAACGGTTTAGGCGAAGTTTCGGAAATTGATATTAAAAAAATTGTTCCAAACCCAAAACTCTCCATAAAAAAAGGAGCTATTGCCCCAATAGGCCCCTTTAAAAAGAATTGGATCTTCACGCAAATGGAAGCCATTGGAAAACGTTTTGATTTTGATATGGATATGCCTTTTGAAGAAATATCGGAGGAAGCAGTTGGTGTTTTGTTATACGGAACCGAAGAATTGATCCATGTTGTTACCGATACAGGTGAATATAATTCAACTTTTGAAGGCATCGCCAATTTTATTTCCAAACAAGCCGATGAGGATGATAGTCCCGCCATTTCGCGTTGGGTTGAAGGATTCACGAATAAAGTAAAATGTACCCAATGCAATGGCACACGATTAAAAAAAGAAGCTTTATATTTTAAGATCGCCGATAAAAATATCGCCGAGCTTTCCAATATGGATATTGTTTTTTTAGCGGAATGGTTCGAGACCGTAGAAAAGAAATTAAATAAACAACAAAGTGTTATTGCCAAAGAAGTTTTAAAAGAAATAAGAGCGCGTATTGGATTTTTATTGGAAGTTGGTTTAAGTTATGTTACCCTCAATCGCTCTTCGAGAAGTTTAAGTGGAGGAGAAGCACAGCGGATTCGCTTAGCAACGCAAATTGGTTCGCAATTAGTTGGTGTATTATATATTTTAGATGAACCAAGCATTGGTTTGCATCAGCGCGATAACGCACGATTAATAACGGCGCTTAAAAATTTGCGTGACATTGGAAATTCGATCATTGTTGTAGAACATGATAAAGATATGATCATAGAAAGCGATTATGTGATCGATATTGGTCCGGGTGCAGGCGTGCATGGTGGAAGATTGGTTGCCGCCGCTACACCAAAAGATATGCTCAAACAAAATACCATTACAGCGCAATATATCAATGGAACAAAAGAGATCAGTATTCCAAAACAACGTCGTAAAGGCAATGGCAAAAAAATAAGTTTAAAGAATGCCACCGGAAATAATTTAAAAAGTGTATCGTTGGATATTCCTCTTGGGAATTTTGTAGTTGTAACAGGAGTAAGCGGAAGTGGAAAAAGCACTTTGATAAATGAAACCTTGTATCCAATTCTTTCAGCACATTTTTATAATTCCGAAAAAAAAACTCTTCCTTACAAGTCAATTGCGGGAATTGAACATATTGATAAAGTGATCGAGATCGATCAAAGTCCTATTGGAAGAACACCGCGCAGTAATCCTGCAACGTACACAAAAGTTTTTGACGAGATCCGACGTTTGTATGCCGAAATTCCCGAAGCAAAAATAAGAGGCTATCAACCGGGGCGATTTTCATTTAATGTAAAAGGCGGACGATGCGAAGGGTGTGGTGGTGCGGGAATAAAAACCATTGAGATGAATTTTTTACCCAATGTGTATGTTCATTGCGACGATTGTAATTCAAAACGCTATAATCGCGAAACATTGGAAGTGCGTTACAAAGGAAAATCGATCAGTGATGTATTGAACATGACCATTGAGCAATCCTGCGAATTCTTCCAACATATTCCTTCGATCTTCCGTCATTTAAAAACGTTGAACGATGTTGGCTTGGGTTATATCACACTTGGTCAACAAGCAACAACCTTAAGCGGAGGAGAAGCACAGCGTGTAAAATTGGCCACAGAATTAAGTAAAAAAGATACAGGAAATACATTTTATATTTTGGATGAACCAACAACCGGTTTGCATTTTGAGGATATTCGCATTTTATTAGATGTGTTGAATCGTTTGGTAGAAAGCGGAAATACAGTTTTGGTGATCGAACATAATATGGATATTATCAAAATGGCCGATTGGATCGTAGATCTTGGTCCCGAAGGCGGAAAGAACGGCGGACAAATATTATTTCAAGGCACTCCGGAGCAGTTCATCAAAGAAAAAAACAACAGCACCGCGTATTATCTCAAAAAGGAATTCAAGGCGCTTAAATCGTTATAATCCACAAAAAATAACCCGGTTTTGTTGATATTTAGGGCTGTGTGCTGCGCTAAATGCCGTTTTTTTGTGCTTTCTTGCAGGTTAGGAGCAATTTTCGTATTTTTATTAGATTGAATAGACTTGTACTCATATTAACATTCTTGATCTTTACCGGCCTGGTAACCAACGTTTATGCGCAAACGGGGGGTAAAAAGCGGGAGCATCGCAACCAACGCCGCGGAAGTTCTAAGTTCAGAGGTGCTAAAAGCGCTGGTAATGCCGATGCATTTGCAAGAGGCGGAAAGCGTGGTAAAAGTCGCAAAACAGGTGCTTGGGTGTATCGACCAACGCCTAGTTCAAGAAAAATGAATAAAGAGCAGCGCTTCATTTTTACACGGTATAGAACCAAGGGAAAAAGACAGCGTGATGGTATTCTTACCAAACAAAATAGCGAACGATCGCACAGAAGGGTTAGAGGAAATAAAGTATTTCACAAACGTAAATTCTAAACAATATATCCCCCGCTTTTAGGGGGATTTTTTATTGAAGATTTTTAGAGGCAGAAACCACAGAGGACGCTAACGCGTCTCACAGAGGTTCACAGAGAAATGGAATTATCATTTAATAGGAAGTTTGGAATTTGTAACGCATAAAAGAGGACACAGAGTTCGTGTCGGACCTTTCGGTCCTCCTTGTATCCAGCAATTGTTAGCAGATTTAGTGTCTTTCGTGTAAAATTTTTGTGCCTTTCGTGGTTAAAAGCCTCACCTAAAATCCTATTTTTACTCTTTTAAATTATGAATGTATTAATATTAGGATCGGGTGGAAGAGAGCATGCATTTGCATGGAAAATTGCGCAGAGCAAACGTCTCGAAAATTTATACATAGCACCCGGAAATGCAGGAACTGCGATGTGCGGCGCCAATGTGAATATTCAAGTGAACGATTTCGAAAGCATTAAAAAATTAGTTTGGGAAAAAAGTATCGACATGGTGTTGGTTGGTCCCGAAGATCCTTTGGTAAATGGCATTCATGATTTCTTTTTGAATGATGATGTTTTAAAAGATGTGGCAGTTATTGGTCCAAAAAAAGATGGTGCCTTGATCGAAGGAAGTAAAGATTTTAGTAAACGTTTGATGGAAAAATATAAAATTCCTACAGCGCGATATAAAAGTTTTACCAAAGCAAATTTAGAAGAAGGCTATAAATTTTTGGAAACACTCAAAGCACCGTATGTGTTGAAAGCAGATGGTTTGGCTGCGGGTAAAGGTGTTTTGATCTTGAACGATATTGTTGAAGCAAAAACAGAGCTTAAGAATATGCTCATGGATGCAAAATTTGGAAATGCAAGCGCTACAGTTGTTATAGAAGAATTTTTACACGGAATAGAATTATCGGTTTTTGTTTTAACTGATGGAAAGAGTTATAAAATTTTACCGTCAGCAAAAGATTATAAACGTATTGGTGAAGGTGATACAGGTTTAAATACAGGCGGAATGGGCGCCGTGAGTCCTGTACCATTTGCAGATGCAGCTTTTATTAAAAAAGTTGAGGAGAGAGTAGTTGTCCCAACAATAAATGGTTTACGAAGCGAGGGAATAGATTACCGTGGTTTTGTTTTTGTAGGATTGATGAATTGCAATGGCGAACCTTATGTGATCGAATATAATTGTCGTATGGGCGATCCGGAAACAGAAGTGGTAATTCCACGAATAAAATCTGATCTATTAGATCTGTTAGAAGGCGTGGCAAAACAAAACTTGCACGAAAAGAATTTTGAAGTGATCAGCGAAATTGCAACTACAGTTGTTTTGGTAAGTGGAGGATATCCCGAAGAGTATGAAAAAGGAAAATTAGTTAAGGGATTAGATGCTATTAAAGAATCGCAAGTGTTTCATTCGGGCACACAATTAAAAGGAGATGAGGTTGTAACAAATGGCGGACGTGTATTTGCAATTACGTCGTTCAGTAATAATATTAAAGGAGCCGTTGATAAAAGCATGAAAGCCGCTCAGCAAGTTCATTACGATAAAAAATATTATCGCAAGGATATTGGTCTTGATCTTATCAATTGGAATTCATAAACTTCCTTCCGGCTTGAACACCAATTTAATTTCCGGAAAAAGTTCTGTATCTATCTCTTTAAAGAATTCTTTGTAATACTGTCCTTCTTTTTTAAGCGCTTTGATGAAATCGTAGAATACTTGTTTTTCCATTACGCAATTGCAAAGATCCTTACTGCAAAGTTCTATCAGGATCAATAATTGACAACACGATCCATTCACAGGAATTGTTTTTATGGTGAGTTGTTTTATTTCATGACTGAGATCGTAAATACTATACACTGCTTTTTTTATCAGATCGTAACTTAAGGAATAGTCGCCAAGTCTTATAAAGTTGTTTGATGTTTCCATGTTGTGTATTTTAATGTAAAGTTCGCTCTACTTAGCAACCAAATAAAACGGCAATGCACGATATAACTTTTAAAAATGACACAAAATACTTGGACGGTCATGGAAGTGTCATAGCAATCTGAATTTCAGTATTAAATAATTAAACAAAAAAAATTGCTTGCGTTTAATGCAATTAATTGATCACGAAAAGATCAATTGGAAGAACATCCATAAGAATTATTAACGCTAAACTATTTTATTTTTGAACAGGAGCATTTGCTTCTCTGTACGAAAGGAGGTATTTGCTTAGTTTTTCTTTTTGTGCATCGGTCAGTTTTGCCTTGGGCGACATATCATCTATCTCGTGTTTCCACTTCTTTTCGCTGAATTTTGTGATCGTAAAATTCTTGTGGCATTCTGTACATTGACCTTTATAAATGGCTTGCCCTTCTTTTAATTCGTCAAGCGTTGTTCCCGGCCATGTTTTTTGTGCTGTGGTCAATTCTTTTTCAGTAGGATCGGCTGCGGCTATGCCTTTGGTTGTTTTACATTGAAATAATGCAAGAGCAAAAGCAAATACAAGAACATATTTCATAATAATTATTTTTTTGGTTTTAAAAATACTTTTAGTGATTCCCAATATTCTAAATTATCGGGATTATTTTCCCACAAGGCTTTGGAGCCATGTTTGCCTTCTTTTTTTGGTTTAAAGAAGGTGATGTTATTTTTTTTAAGGCCTTTAAATAGTTTTTCTGTCTCAGCTATTTCCTCTTTGGAACATGTGATCCAAACGGGTATGTCTAATTTTTTTAAACTTTCGCGCACGATGGTGCTATCATGAAAATATTCACCGGGACTAAACGAAACAACAGCTTCTATTTTATCTTTTTCGGCGGCCGCAACTTTTAAAACCAATCCTGCTGAGTAGGAACTTCCTATAAGTGTAATTTTTTTACCGTACTTATTAAACAAATAATGCACTGCCGCTCTAATGTCCATTTCCGCATTTTCATAATCGGTAGGGAGTCCCATTTTTTTGGCATGCTCCGCGGTTTGATTTACATCATCATTTACTTTATCGCCCGAACGTTGATCAATGGCCAGGCAAGTGTATCCAAGTTTATTGAATTTAGGAGCGGTTTCCTTGTATTCGCCTTTGCTGTAACGTGCTTGGTGACAAAGCAGCATCATTTTAGTTTCTTTAGCATCGGTAATGTAGAGTTTGGCATGAACTAAAACAGCATCAGGTGTTGGGAACACTTCTTCGTTCTGAAATGTCTGAGCATTGCTAAAAAAAGTAACAAAGAAAGCTATAATTACAAAACGAAATTTCATTTCAAATAAATTATTTACTTAAATATAAATTCCGTTCGCTGTAAATGTTCTGAAAATACTCGTCGTTAAGATTGTCAATAAAATAAATAGCCTCACCGGTTGATTTCATTTCAGGACCTAATTCTTTTTGTACTTCAGGGAATTTCTCATAACTGAATACCGGAATTTTAATGGCATATCCTTTTTTCTTTGGTGCAAATTTAAAATCTTTCACTTTTGCACCTAGCATCACTTTAGTTGCGTAATTTACATAAGGCTCATCATAGGCTTTTGCTATAAATGGAACGGTTCTGCTGGCGCGAGGATTTGCTTCAATGATATATACTATTCCATCCTTAATTGCGAATTGAATATTGATCAAGCCAACAGTTTTTAAAGCAACAGCAATGGTGCGTGTATGTTTGTCAATTTGTTTGAGGACATCTTCCGATAGATCAAATGTTGGAAGCACAGCATAACTATCACCACTGTGAATTCCTGCAGGTTCAATATGCTCCATAATGCCAATGATGTAAACATCTTTACCGTCACAAATGGCATCTGCTTCGGCTTCAATAGCGCCTTCTAAAAAGTGATCTAACAAAACTTTATTATCCGGAAGATCGTTCAATAATTTTACCACATGCTGTTCCAATTCATCTTCGTTGATCACGATCTTCATGCTTTGTCCGCCTAATACGTAACTCGGACGAACCAACAAAGGAAAACCTAATTCTTTTGACAACGCAATTGCTTCTTCGCTATCTTGTATCACACCAAATTTTGGATAAGGAATTTTGTTTTCTTTTAAAAGTGTAGAAAAACTTCCGCGATCCTCGGCAAGATCTAATGATTTAAAATCAGTACCAATTATTTTTATTCCGTAGCGATCTAATTTTTCGGCAAGCTTTAAAGCGGTTTGTCCACCCAATTGCACAATAACACCTTCGGGTTTTTCGTGTTGAATGATATCGTAAATATGTTCCCAGAATACAGGCTCAAAATATAATTTATCGGCTGTAGAAAAATCAGTTGAAACGGTTTCGGGATTACAATTGATCATGATCGTTTCATAACCTAATTCTTTTGCGGCTAAAACACCATGCACACAACTATAATCAAATTCTATTCCTTGTCCTATGCGGTTTGGACCACTACCTAAGATCACCACTTTTTTCTTATCGCTGCGAACACTTTCGTTCTCATCTTCAAAAGTAGAGTAGTAGTAAGGGGTTTTTGCTTCAAATTCGGCCGCGCATGTATCAACTAATTTGTAAACGCGTTTAATGCCCATCTCGTTGCGTTTGTTGTACACCGCACTTTCCAAACAGTCTAATAAATGTGCAATTTGTCTGTCGGCATAACCTTTTTGTTTGGCTTCGTACAGCAGATCTTTTGAAAGTGAATCTATTTTATATTTTGAAATTTCATTCTCTAACGCGATCATTTCTTCTATCTGCGTTAAGAACCACATATCGATGCGTGTAAGTTTTTGAATTGTTTTGATAGAGATCCCTAATTTCATGGCATCGTAGATCATGAACAAACGATTCCAACTTGGTTTTTCTAAAGCATTTAATAATTCTGCCTGATTTGTAATTTCTTTTCCATCTGCTCCTAATCCATTACGTTTTATCTCTAAACTCTGACATGCTTTTTGTAATGCCTCTTGGAAACTTCGTCCTATTGCCATTACCTCACCAACCGATTTCATTTGGAAACCTAATTCGCGATTACTGCCTTTGAATTTATCAAAATTCCAACGCGGAATTTTTACGATCACATAATCTAAGGTTGGTTCAAAATAAGCGGAAGTTGATTTAGTGATCTGATTGATCAATTCATCTAAGTGATAACCAATTGCTAATTTACTTGCAATTCTTGCAATAGGATAACCTGTTGCTTTACTTGCTAAAGCTGAAGAACGCGAAACGCGCGGATTAATTTCAATAGCGATGATATCTTCTTTATCATCATTGCTCACCGCAAACTGCACATTACAACCTCCTGCAAAATTTCCAATGCTGCGCATCATCATAATGGCCATGGTACGCATTTTTTGATAGGTTGAATCACTTAATGTCATCGCAGGGGCAACGGTGATGCTGTCTCCTGTGTGAACACCCATGGGATCAAAGTTCTCTATCGAACAAATAATAGCAACGTTATCATTTTTATCACGCAATAATTCTAATTCGTATTCTTTCCAGCCCAAAACGGCTTTATCAATTAATACTTCATGAATGGGTGAAGTTTGTAAACCGCGATTCAAGAGTGAATCAAAATTTTCTTTTTCGTAAACTACCGAGCCGCCGCTTCCGCCTAAAGTAAACGAAGGACGAATTACCAAAGGGAAACCAAATTCCTGTGCAATAGATTTTCCTTCCAAAAATGATTTTGCAATTTTGCTTGGCGCCATTGGTACACCAATTTCTTCCATGCGAACACGGAACAACTCGCGATCTTCGGTAACTTTGATGGCGTTGGTGTCAACACCGATCATGCGTACATTATGTTTTTTCCAAATGCCAAGGTCTTCGCATTTCATTGCTAAATTTAAAGCAGTTTGTCCGCCCATGGTTGGAAGCACCGCATCAATTTTGCGTTCGCTTAATATGTGAATAATGGATTTTACATCCAGAGGTAAAAGATAAATATGATCGGCTGTAACTTTATCGGTCATGATAGTTGCAGGATTACTATTGATCAAAGTAACTTCTACGCCTTCTTCGCGTAAGCTTTTTGCGGCTTGCGAACCGGCATAATCAAATTCGCAGGCCTGACCGATAATAATTGGACCTGAACCGATAATTAGTACTGATTTTAGTGATGGATCTTTAGGCATAGTAAAA
Organism: Sphingobacteriaceae bacterium; assembly: GCA_023251775.1. Taxonomy (GTDB): domain Bacteria; phylum Bacteroidota; class Bacteroidia; order B-17B0; family Aurantibacillaceae; genus Aurantibacillus. The sequence continues at coordinate 12,567 of JAHEYC010000011.1, forward strand.
AAACGTCTTAAAATGATGATCTACCAATGAGATAAACCGTGTAAAGATACAGTTAAGAGGGGGTTTAAAAAAAGAAGATATTGACAAGGTAATAACAACTATAGAGGGCGTTAATCGAACCATTTAACCACAGAGTAAACAGAGTTTTTTCACAGAGGACACGAAAAAATTTGAAAATGCTATAAAACATAGCAAGCAAACGTTGATTATGGAAGTAATTTTGACCTCATGACAGATTACGAATTAACAAGTAAAATAATTGGAAATGCTATCGAAGTGCACAAGATCCTTGGCCCGGGCTTACTTGAAGCGGCTTACAAGGAGTGTTTATATTACAATTTGAAGGAAAGCGGCCTTAAGGTTGAAAAAGAAAAACCAATGCCATTATTGTTTAAAGAAGTAAGAATGGATTGCGGATATAGAATAGATCTATTAGTGGAAGGAAGGATCGTAATTGAGCTTAAAACTGTTGAAGAAATAAATGATGTTCACATTGCTCAAACTCTTACTTACATGAAAATAGGCGAGTTCAGAAGAGGTTTATTGATCAATTTCAATGTTTCACTTTTAAAGAATGGGATCAAAAGGCTCGTAAACGGTTATTAAATTTTCATAGTGCAACCTATAAACCTCCGTTTGACCCGAAGGGTCCCAATGGTTAAAATTAGGTTAACAAGTATTATTTTTCCTAAGTGACCTCTGTGAAAAAGCTCTGTTTACTCTGTGGTTAAAAAGGACTTATGTCAATTTAAATTCCATCAGATCTCTAACATAATACTTCTGAAATGGAAATTTATTATAACTAAGTATATATTCAAACTCATTCGTCCCTTTTTCTTTGATCAATTTGACCATTTGCAATTTGTCCTTTGCGTTTATCTTCTCAATATCCAAACAAAATGCCACATACAAACTCAATTTATCAAAACCGACTTTTTCGTTGTGTTTTAATTTAGAATATACTGATCCCAATTTTGTTTTTAAAAGCTGTTTAGCTTTTTCTTCGGCCAATTTTCTATCGCCGTTATATTGTTTGGCAATTATATTGGTAATAAAATAACTTATGTGCGAAGGAGAAATACCCGGTTCATCTTTACCAAAATTTACGCCAAGATTGGAGTAAGTAAATTGTTTTAAAACATCAATAGAAGAACGATAACCTTTTGTACTTAGAATTTTTTGATGTTCCGTTTCCGAAAGTTCATATAATTTTTGATCTAAAGGTCTAAATCCAAAGCGATGATAGAACCAAAACGCACCGGATGTTAAGCCCTCAGGATTATTTTTCCCAAATTGATAAGGCTCCACTTCAAATTGTTCGGCACCAAAGGCCTGACGGTATGTGCGAAGTAATTGTGCAAATACAAAGGCCGATTCTCCTCCGCGAAATGCTTCAAAAATATTTATGCCTATTAAAGATCGCTTTCCAAACAACCAAGCCCCGCCATAACTCATAGGATATCCATTTTTGAACATCATAAAACCAATATAACTCTCCATTGGCAAACGCCATGGAGTATTGATGCTAAAAAGAGCAATACTCAAACCATGTTCCAGATCAAAAACTTTTATGCCTTCGGGTGAGCAGTAAGTTATTGGATCCGTTTCGCGATGAAGTAGGGCCAAAGCAATTCGAGAGGCCGAAATAACTTCTTCTTTTTGAGCTGTACTTAATTTTTTCTCTTTAGGAAGTTTGGTATTGATCAATTCATGCTCATTGAATTTTTTTAAGATACCGTTTGAGTGAAAATAACGCGAAGAAATACTTACACTTCCAAAACTTCTTGAGAATTTTGGATCGCTAGGACTAATGGTCGTATATAATTTAGTACTCTCAAACAATTGTTCTTTGAGTTGATCTTTCAAAGGCAATTCATCAACTTTTTTTAAATACCACTTTAAAATATCTTTATTCTTTTTAAAACCGCTTGCTTTTTGCAGCCATTTGTGTTTGCTCAATTTTTCATCGCTTATCATCTCAAATTCCATCTCGTTCATGCCGTATTTTAATAGTTCTTTTGGATGAAGACCTTCTTCATCAAAGGAATGAATGGAAACATCTTCCGGAAAATTATCCACCAACCACAGCATGATCTTTAAACTAAAACTACTTTGTGTTTGGGTAAAAGCAATACCGCTGCTGCTTAAACCATCTTTTTTTACATCGCTCAACTCCAATACCGCATCGCACAAACGGTTCATTTCTTCCATGGCCATATCAAAAACATCTTTGCTCTCGGCATAACCGCATAAAAATAAAAGCGCATCGTGGTAGGCCATAAACTCTTTTGACCTTTGAATTTTAACTTGAGAACACTTTGCAAGTAGATCCAATTTGTTTTTAGTTCCTTCGGGACTAAAGTCTGTAATTACTTTGGCGAGGGATTCGAAGGGGGATTGGAGGAGAGTTTGCATGAGGATTAAAGATAAGAATTTGTTTTTAAAAAGCTATCTTTGACCTAATGAAAAACCTCCTTTTTATACTATCATTTGCTATTGCATTAATTTCTTGCAACATCCCCTCCAAAGATGACGCCGCTTATTACGAACCTATCGAACCCGGTATTCAAAGCGGAGGAGTAAAAGTAATTCCTATTCAAACGCCCAAAGGTGTTTTTAAAGTATGGACCAAACGCATTGGCAATAACCCAAAAATAAAAGTGTTGTTGTTAAATGGAGGGCCGGGTTGTACGCACGAATATTTTGAATGCTTTGAGAGTTTTTTTCCAAAAGAGGGAATTGAATTTATTTATTACGATCAAATGGCTTGCGGAAATTCGGATAACCCAAAGGATACATCGTTGTATGATCTGGATAGATATGTGGATGAAGTAGAACAACTTCGCAAAGCATTGAATTTAGATAAGAACAATTTTTATTTGCTCGGGCATTCGTGGGGAGGAATTGTGGCCATGCAATATGTTTTGAAATATCAAGATAATATGAAAGGCCTTATTATTTCGAATATGATGGCGAGTTGTCCTTTGTATGGAAAATATGCCGATGATGTTTTGTCGAAACAAATGGATAAAGCTGTTTTGGATAGCATTAACGCTATAGAGAACAGAAAAGAATTTTCGAACCCGAGGTATATGGAATTGTTACTTCCCAATTTTTACATGAAACATATTTGTCGTTTACCCGAATATCCTGAGCCGGTAAAACGTTCGTTTGATAAATTGAATGGAGAGCTTTATACAATTATGCAAGGTCCGAGCGAATTTGGAATTGCAGGGAAATTGACCAATTGGGATGTAAGCAAAGAATTAAAAAAAATAAAAATTCCAACTTTGGTTATTGGTGCAACCTATGATACCATGGATCCAACCTATATGGAGTGGATGAGTAAGGAAATTCCCGGTTCTTCGTTTTTACTTTGTAAAAATGGAAGTCATATGTGTATGTGGGATGATCAGGAAACTTATATGAAGGGGTTGATCAAGTTCTTGAGAAATTAGTCCATTTTTAACCACAGAGTCAACAGAGTTTTTGCACAGAGGAAACAGAGCTTATTTAAACCTATTATTATCTGTGTGTCCTCTGTGTAATGGCTCCATGACCTCTGTGGTTAAAAGGGGGGCATTCCTTCAAAATCCCCCAAAATCTTACATACGTCATGCCTTTCAGGTTAACGGATTCCAAATAATGCCATAACTGCGCATCTTTGTATCTAAAGGAACTATATGACGATCTATGATTACATAAAATTAAATGATAGGCAAAAGGAGAATATATTAAAGAATGATGCTTTGTATATGGAGTTCTATGCTTCGGAAGATACTTTGATCCATGTTTATTTTTTAAATGGATTTTTTATCGAGGTAACCATGAAAAATGGTTTGATCATCGATAATATTCCTTATAAAAGAGGATATAAGTTCGACACAAAAACTGTTCATTCGCTCGAAAAACGAAATGTGTTTAAGGAATTAAAAGAAAAGATATCCAACTATATTGGAGAAACAAGTATTGTAAGCTTAAACGTTACAAAAAGCGTAAGATCACGAATGATACGAATGTTAATGCTGGAGAGTTGAGGGTTTTTTAACCACGGAGTACACGGAGTTTTTTCACGGAGTAAACAGAGCTCCGTGTAACTCTATGCGACCTCTATGTTCCTCAGTGGTTAAATTTATCCTGAGCTTGTCGAAGTGTGGTTTTAAACTCTCTTCCCAAAAACCAAAATATCATCCACCTGATCAAGATCGCCTTTCCATTCATCAAATGTAGACGCAATTTTTTCGCGTTGAACATTTATCGGATCTGTAGCGCATGAAAGTAAGAGTTCTTCAAAATTTCTTCTTCTGAATTTTTTACCTAATGGTCCGCCAAATTGATCAGGATAACCATCGGTAAATGCATAAATCATATCATTTTTTTGAAGTTGTATTTTTTGAAGCGTAAATGGAAGATCTTGTTTTGGCGATCGCCCTACCGCCATTTTATCAGCTGCGAAAGTTAGAAATTCATTATTTCTAAGGATCAAAATGGGATTATTGGCGCAAGAAAATTCAAGAATATTAGTTTTGAAATTGAACGACATCAAACTGCAATCCATTCCGTCGTTATTTCCTTCTGTGCTATTATCAAAAGCAAGATCTTCTATCAAGCGGGCTCTTACATAACTCAATATGTCGTTTGTTGATCGTATTTTTCGTTCTTTAATAGCTTCGCTTAGAAATCCAATATTCAGTAAACTCATAAATGCTCCCGGAACGCCGTGTCCGGTTGAATCGGCAATGATAAGGTAAAAATATTCTTCTGTTTTTGCGGCCCAGTAAAAATCACCGCTTACAATATCCTTTGGATTAAAATAAATAAAATGATCCTTAAGGTTTGCATCAAGCAAAGTTTTACTCGCCATAATAGTTTGTTGGATCCGTTTGGCATAATTTATACTTTCGGTGATCTCTTTATTCTTTTCATCTACCAAATGTTTTTGCGCTTCTACTTCTTGCTTTTGATCAAGAATCGTTCGATTGGCATTTTGAATTTGTTTTCGGCTTCTGAGAATAAACCCCGAAAAAACAAGCGCAATTAAAAGCACCGACAAAATACTGATCACAATAATATTTTGTCGTCTTTTTTCTTCTTCTGCCTGCAAAAGCAATCTCTTTTTTTCGGCATTAGCTTCGGCGGTAATTAATGCTTCTTTTTTATCGAAGTCGTATTGAAACTGACTATAAATAGCAACTTTTCTATTTTCCTGATTAACTATACTATCGCGGGAAACAACCATGAGCTCATACATTTTGAGCGCCATACCGTCATTATTATTTTTTTTGTAACACGAATACAATAGCGAACTGGCATTTCTTGTGTTTTCGGTACTTCCCAACTCTTGTGAAATAGCTAAGGACTCATTGCCATATTTAATTGCTTCCGAAATTTTTCCTTGTCCAAGATATATCTTACCAAGATTAAAAAGTACAGAAGTTAATCCTTTTTTATTCCCGATACTTTGGTTGATGGCTAAACTCTTATTCAAATAAATTAAAGCAATTTCAGTACAGTTGTTTTGAATATATGCATTTGCAATATTGGTTATTACATTAGCAATAGCAAGTTTGTCGCCGATCTCTTCGGATGTTGCCAAACTTTGTCGGTAATATTTAAAAGCGCTCACTGTATCTCTAGAAGTACCGTAACTGCTGCCCAAACTATTTAATGCATAGGCAATACCGCGTTTGTTCTTGCTTTTTTGAAAAGTTTGTAATGCTTTATTATAAAACTCACGGCCTTTTAGCGAATCGTTTTGTGTTACATAAATGGAACCGATATTAGCGTATGAATAACCTTCGCCATCAAGGTCATTTAATTTTTCTCTGATCTTAAGGGCTGCAAAATGTTGTTCGAGGGCTCTTGAAATGTCACCTTGTTCTTGATAGATATAAGCCAAATTATTAATGCAATTAGATTGATTTTCCAGATCGTTATGTTGTTTATAATAATTCAAACATTCCACAAGGATCTCGATGGCTTTTGTGGTTTGGCCCAGTTGAACATAAATGGAAGCAAGATTTGTGAGGGTAGGGATCTTCATTTCCACTTCTTTAATGGACTTAAAGATCGAGATCGCTTTTTCAAAATTCAAAAGGGCTTGCGGAAAATCACCATGCTGCATATTCATGTAACCTTGATTATTAATTGCAGCGGCGAGGCATTTAAATGTGAGGTTGATTTCTTGCCGTGATAGTTTTTGAGTTAATGAGTCCTTAAGATGTTTTTCGGCATAAAATCGTAACTGTTTTGTGTATTTTTCCCATTCGCCATCAGGTGTATTTTCCGAAAGGAACAGTAAGCATTTTAAGCGAATTGTATCGTGTTTGGCAGTTTTAAAAGCGAGTTTAACTGAATCTACATTGCCTTGAGCTTTTTGTTGATGGGAGCTCAAGATAAAAAGGATAACAAGTATAAACGAGAAATGTGTATTTAGTGATTTTCGCACAATAGAAACTAAATGTACGCTAATTATTTTGATCGACTAGTTGTGAATAAGCGCTATTGAGTGAATTAGAAGACATATTTAGTAAAGATAAGAACGGCAATGCTTACCGACCCTAAGCACAAAGCTAAAACAGCCCCAGCGCTTATGTCCTTAATGTATTTTATTTGCGAATTGCGCTCTAATGTGATCAGATCGCAGGTGCGTTCAATAGCAGTATTAATAAGTTCGGCAGATATAACAATGCAACAACATGCTATTAAGATGATCCATTCGGTTGGAGTTATTTTTAAGAATATTCCTCCTGTTATTACAACAAGGGTGGCTAACATGTGGATCTTTACATGTGTTTCTTTTTTATAACCTTGTACCAATCCGGTAAAGGCATATTCAAACGCTTTTACTCTTGCTTTAAGAAATTTCATTTGTATTTTTGTTTTGATGGATCAAGATCTCATACAATTCGTAGATGAGGAATAAGAAGGCTGCAAAGGTAAGTGTCATACCCCATGTTTCTTTGAAGTGATCGTGATGAAGAACAGAGCGAGCCATATCGTGCGCTAAGTGAAATGGATCTGAAATAATATCCCAACTATTAAACTGCAAGAATCTGCCAAGATAAACGCCATAAGCGCTAAGTAACATTAAAGCTATTTTGCTAAATAAATGGATGCGTTGGGTATTTCTAAATCTTTTTATCAAAACAAGCAATTCCTGAATTGTAAGAATAAAAAATACCAATCCTGCTAATGCAAAACTTAGGATCAGAATTGTATCTAACCAAATTGGCGCTGCTAATTCTTTTTTCAAATGAAAAAGATCGGTAACAATGTAGGGCGCATTGGGAAGGAATAAAATGGAACAAAGGATCAGGCTTATCTTTTTCCATGTAATATTAGTTTGATCAAATAATTTTACAAAGAAGTAGGGGAGCCATGCCAAAAAAAGATTCCATGTGAGGAAAAAAAATCCGACTTTATGGGTCATGAACATTCGCAGGATCAATAATCCTAAGCAAAATCCTATCAGTGTTATCAGTTTATCTCTTTTCATAGTGTTTTAGTTTAATTGATCTTAATGCTTCACGGTTTTGTTCATTACGCAGGTTATAACTTTGCCATGTACTGAATTTGAGTTTCTCCACAACGTTCACCAATTTTCGTTCAAGCCAATAATAAGTGTCCCATTCGTTCTTTATCACAATGGTGCTGTCTTTTAAATGGTAGAGTTCTATTAATTCGGGAATGTTTGCATCCGAAAGGCGAGTGATGTATTCTTTGTCCAAACGTTTTACATTTGTAACATGGTTAATATTGTACTTGGTGATGATCTTATCCCAATTAAGACACGAACTTAATGCAAGCAAAAGGAACCAGGTCTCAAAATTACGAGTTACCAAATTCCATGCGCTTTTTTGGTAAGCAACCTTAAGAAAGGTATGGATCAAACCAATAAGTGAAAGAATTAAGAATGTATAAACACCAATTCGAAGATACGTTAATTGATATTCCTGAATGTACCAACTATTGCGGATCATGGTGCTTAATACCATTATGATACTTTGAATGATCCAAGCGTATACAAAGAATTTTACTTTTTTACCGTACAAATTAAAATTCAATTCACCCTTAAAGAACCACATGATCAATGAGCTCGCAATAATTATCGAAACTACAGTACTCCAAACAGCTTGATGTACAAAGCTTGAAAGTGTGATGCCTTTTGGAAGGGCTTTTGTGATAAAAATGCTGTTGATGTCGAGAATATTGATCAACAGCAACATGACATTTAAAATAATAAATAAGGAGAGCGCGATCACTGATGAATATTTTAAATGCGAATTTTCTTCTTCCTGTTTTTTATTGGATATATTTTGTAGTGCTGAAATATCCATGGAAGCAAGGATAGGGATCCTCCGGTTCTTTATCAAACCATAGATCATTAAGAATCCCCAAAACGTGAACATGATCCATGCGAAACTTAACCAATCCAAATTAATGTATTTGGTTAGATCTTTAAATAAGGGGTTGGCTTCTCTATATAAACAAAAGAACAGTAATGCGATCATGATGGCGATCAATACGCCAATGAATTTTCTTCTTGTTTTCCTTTTTTCACTTGAATCAACTTCCTCATGCTTGGTAGAAAGATCAATGATCCAATAAATGAGGGATGATAGAACCGAGAACACAGAAAATCCAAACGCAATAAAAACGGAATTATCGCGATTCACTGTTTTCCCGCACAACATTATAATTGAGCAAACGCATGCAAAAATACTAAGCGCACTATTTATGCAAACCACCATTGTTCCCGATAGCAATGCTAAAGCTGCATAATACCACCACTGTTTATCATACAATTTTTCGGGATTGAACAGAATTAATAGTCCGCTTATCATAGCAGTGAGTAAGAGAAAATTTAAGCCGGCGTCTTGTTTGTAAAATAGAACGCTAAATGTAATAGCGCTCAATAAGAACAATACATCATTTTTTTTCATAGGTGTTTGGTTTTAAAAAGGGATAATTTTATTTTATCAAGGTCTTCATGGAGCAGGGCCTTGGGATCGAGTTGTAAAATATCGACGCATTCTTTTCCGCGTTTATAACTTGCTTTGAGATAATTCCATTGAGTAGGGAAGATGCACCAGGCACCAATTGATGTGCCAATGGAAGCGAGAGAGGTTTTACCATTTCCCCAGAGAAAGAATTGTAGGCCTACTTCATCTTTGAAGGATGTTGAATAATCAAAGAGTATATGATATACATCGTGCGATTCGGCACGTGAGAGAGGTTCTAACCTGTTCTTTTTTAGGAATTCGCCAAGCGTTTTGCCAACTGTGCCTTCGGGATACTGAAGAAGATCATTGGTTGTAATGTTCCATGCATTTTCTTTTGGACCGAAATTAAATACAATAGGACCAAGAATTTGAGCCGTGCGGTTGGAGATCTTTTCGTGAATATCCATTAAAAAGGTATATCCGGGGAAGAATTGTTTTTGTGTTTCCATTTTTAGCGTTTTAGTTTATTTATACAATGTAAAATAAAATAGAGGTAGAGAATGCCAATAACCCCAAATGAGCAATCGATCAATTGATGAAAGAAGGGAATGTGACGAATTGGTCCGCAAATAAATGCTAAAGGAAAAACAAGCATGCATGCGATCATACCTACATATAAAATTGCTTTATGTTTAACGGGATCCAAATAAACAGGGACAAAAAACAAAGTGATGATGATATGCGCAAAAGCCAACCAATCGGTTCCGTAAAACATAACATCAGGGGTAGAGTGGAGGTTAGTGTAGAGTTTTGTGATCCACTCAGTAAAGACAGGAGGAAATGAAGTGTGGTGTTTATACATAAAGTCAATTTCGGTTTGTATTGGAAAAGCTGTGATACCGCTGAGCATAAGTATGAACATGAACAGAGCGAGGTGTAGTTTTATTGTTTTCATGGATTTTGTTTTAATATATTTTAACAAAGTGCTTTGAATAACAAAGTAAATGAACAAAAAAAATCTATTTTCCCTTGATCAGTTTTTCCAATGCATCCAAATGCTCTTCAAAAGCCCTAATGCCGGGCTTTGTAGCGCTGTATGTGGTTAAAGTTTTCTTGTTCACTATTTCTTTTTTAATGTGTATCAATCCTTCTTTTTCTAAACCGGCGGCATGACTTGCCAAATTCCCATCAGTAACTTGAAGCAGATCTTTTAGCGAATTGAAATCCATACTGTCATTAACCATCAGCACACTCATCATTCCAAGTCGCACTCGGTTCTCAAACGCTTTATTTAATTTATGAATATTTATTTTACTCATTTATGTTTTGCGGTCGTACTTGAACCACATGATAGTACCGTAGATGATGTGCAATACGCCAAAGCCTAATGCCCAAAATAATAATCCTTTACCTAAAAAAAAGCTTGCGCTAATTCCAAGGGCGATCTCTAAATAACCTAAATATTTTATATCGTGCAAGGTAAATTTGCTTGAACTTACTAAGGCTAGTCCGTAAAAAATAAGCATGGCGGGACTAATAAAAAGAGCGCAATGTCCGCCATTATACAAAAGTGCTAAACAAAAAATGCCACCTGCTCCTAAAGGCACCATCATATTCCAAACTAATTTTTTGCTGGTATGATCAAATAATTTCTCGCCGCTTTTTTTAGCTTTATTGGCTGAAAAGATCAGTGCTGTAATAATAGACAAAGAAAGTACACAAAAGCAGATCAAAAAGAAACGCATAATGAGGGCTTGGTATTCAACCATAAATGCTTCTTCGCCTCTTGGATAACCAAAATTAAAATCCATGATGGCTTTATGTGCCAGCCAGGCACCAATTAAGGCATATACGCCTGCAATTACCCCCGAAAGACCGCTCAGGGAAAGGAATTTAGAGGATTCCTTCATCATCTTGCGAATGTCGTGCAGGGCTTCTAGTTGTTGTTTTTCATTTTCCATGATAAAGTACTTTGTAGTTCAAAGTTAGATAAAAATCTTTGACCAACAAAATTATTTTACGAAATAGGAAATTTTAACAGATTGGTTTTGTTTAACCACGGAGTACACGGAGGTTTGCACGGAGTACCATAGAGCTCACCAACCGCCTAATTGAACACAGCTTTTCTCCGTATAACTCTATGAGACCTCTATGTTCCTCAGTGGTTAAAATGCCGTCTAATACCCAAAATTCTTCAACCGCAGATCATTATTACGCCAATCCTTATCCACCTTCACAAATAATTCGAGATAGACTTTCTTTCCAAAAAATGTTTCACATTCTTTTCGCGATTGTTCACCCACTTTTTTAAGCGCAGAACCTTTATTGCCGATGATAATTCCTTTTTGACTATCGCGTTCTACCAAAATGTCGGCTTGAATTTTTACAATGGTTTCTTCGTCTTTAAAGGAATTGATGTTTATCTCAACGCTGTAAGGAATTTCTTTTCGGTAATTCAATAATATTTTTTCGCGGATGATCTCGCTCACAAAAAAACGTTCGTTCTTATCGGTGAGTGTATCCTTATCGTAAAATGCTTCTCCTTCGGGTAGGAGGGCAATAATACGCTTCATCACTTTATCCAAATTCATTTTTTCTAAAGCAGAAATGAATAGGAGTTCGGAGTTTGGCAATAAGCCTCTCCACTTTTTTGCTTTTTCTTCCAATTTTTCTGAAGTAGCTGCATCAATTTTATTGATCAATAAAAGAATGGGTGTTTTTGTTGACTTTAATTTTTCAAGATAGGTTGGATCCAATTCAATATCTTCGAACACATCGGTGATCACTAAAAACACATCGGCATCATCTAAAGCACTGATCACGAACTGCATCATTTTTTCTTGCAATTTGTAATTTGGTTTTAAAATTCCCGGCGTATCGCTAAACACAATTTGATGATCCGGTCCGCTTACAATACCCATAATTCTATGACGCGTTGTTTGTGCCTTAGAAGTAATAATGCTAAGCTTCTCGCCAACCAATGCATTTAAAAGCGTTGATTTCCCAACATTAGGACAACCTATGATATTTACGAATCCTGCTCTGTGCACGGCTTTTAGCTGTTAATAAGATTTATTTGCATTACAAAGAAAGTAAATATATCTTTGCAGCGCAATTTAGTAAGGCATTATTAACCAAAGATATAGTGCGGGATAGAGCAGGGGTAGCTCGTTGGGCTCATAACCCAAAGGTCGGGTGTTCGAATCACCCTCCCGCTACCAAAAGGACCTCAGTTTACTGAGGTTTTTTTCTTTTATGGAATTCGTAGTTTATATACTTTATTCAGAAAAAAGTAATCGTAATTATACGGGTTATACTACGCATTTGATAGAGAGATTTAGATCTCATAATATTTATGGAAAGGATAGCACCAAGCTATATAGGCCTTGGATAGTAGTTCATGTTGAGTTTTATGAAACCAAGGAACAAACGATGAAAAGGGAAAAGTATTTTAAATCTGGTCGTGGCTCTTTGTTGAAGAATCAAATTATTAATGAATTTGTATCTCGGTGGGCTCATACCCTTCCCTGAGGGAAGGGCGGGTGTTCGAATCACCCTCCCGCTACCAACAGGAAACCCTCGAGAGTGAAAGCTTTCGAGGGTTTTTGATTTTTGATCCGACTTCGATTTTCTGAAGCAGATTAAACATAGATTAAACTCATACTTTTTACTCAATAATTATTTTTTGAGTTGAAATTACTTCACTTTTTTCTGAAAATATCTTACTAAAATAAATTCCTTTAGCAATTTGACTAAGATCCAATACTGTTTTTCCTGAAAGTAATTGTTCTGTAAATACTTTTTGTCCGATCTGATTATACACTTCAATTTTATTTTTTCCGGAAATAGTCTTTAGGTCAATCGTGAAAATTCCTTTACTTGGATTAGGATATAAATTAATAGAGTTTGTTATACTTTTCTTGTTTAACGATGTTGTAACAGTAAAAAGTGATGATTCCCATAATCCTCTTCCAAAAGTAGCAGCACGTAAATTGCCCGAACTATATTGAATTTCTAATTCTTGTACACCAACATTTGGTAAACCTGTCATGTATGGCGACCAATTTGCAGAAGTACTATCTTTAAAAAACACACCAATGTCGGTTCCGATGTACAAATTATCGGGACTATTTTTTTCGTACACAATACAATTTATTGGAACGGCTGGAAGATTAGATGAAATATTTGTCCAAGTTGCACCGCCATCAACTGTTTTAAATACTCTGTTGTTGGGAGAATATCCCGAAATAGTTACCCAAGCTGTATTTGGTTTTGTTGGATGAACTTCAATATCGCTAATGGCCGAGCAGGTAAAACATCCTGCACTCACCGGTAAATTACTTGTGATATTTTGCCAGCTTGTTCCTGCATCAATTGTTCGGTAAACAACAACAAGCGATGCTCCATATAAAACGCTATCTGGTTTTGAATCGGAAGTTGCTAATGAGCGGATCATCCCACCACCAACATTATCTGCAACAGTTAAATTGTTCGAATAATTTGTCCATGTATTAAAACGATTGGTTGTACGATAAATATCTTTGGCGCCATAATAAATTATTTTTGGATCAATCGGATGCATCACGTAAGGCGCTACCCAATATGAAAACGTTGAGTTTCCCGAAGTAGGAGGAGGCGTAAATGGTCCCAAACCGGTTCCCCATCGTGAAATATTTCCGTATTGTGAAGCTGTATAATAAATGGTTGAATCGGAATGATCAATGATACACTCCATACCATCACCTCCGCCGATCTTTGTCCAATTAGGAATAAAATGCCGCATCGTGCCATTATCCTGCGCACCGGTTAATACCATACTTGATTTTGTAGCTGAGCATCCCAAGCGATAATATTGAAAAGTTTGTAATGTTTTATTCAAATTGATCCAATTTAAACCATCGTTATACGATTTATAAATTCCCCCATCGCACGAATTAAATAAAGCTTTACTTCCAGGACGATAATCCAAACCATGATTATCAAAATATCCTCCACTCGCAGCGTTGGTTGTAATGCCTGCGTTCGCCGTTCGATACATGGATTGTCCGCCATACATTAATTTATTTGAATCAATTGGCGAAACTGCCAAAACCCAATCATAAACTCCCTGCGTTGCAAAAGAATAAGTGTTTTGTACGGTCCAAGTTAAACCTGTATCGAAAGATTTATATAATCCAATTGTATTTCCTGAATTATTAACCCATTGCACATACACTACATTTGGATTTGCAGGCGTTACTGCAATTTTTGCGGAGGTTTGTCCCACCGATGGAAAAACAGTTGATGTCATGGTACTCCATGTTAAACCTGCGTTAGTAGAACGCAACATATAACTGTAAGCTGACGCGTAAACAATATTTGGATCAGCGGGATCAAATTCCATATCGTATTTTGAACCGCCGTAAACATTTGTCCAAGTTGTGCCATCATCGGTTGAACGCCAAATTCCTTTTGGGGCACCATTAACTGCTGCAACCGAAACTAAAAGAATATTTGGTTGGGTTGGATGAATGAGTACACGCTGAATAGTTGGCTGATCGGAATAAATAAATTGTAAACTTGTATTGTTCCATGTGGTTCCACCATCGGTACTTTTCATTAATCCAATAGAATAAGGATTGCTATAATAATTAGCAGCATCTTTATCACCGGTGGCCATGTACATAATAGTTGGTGTTAGCGAATTGATAGCTATTTCTGAAACGCCAATGTTTGGAAGATTATCTGTTTTTGGTAACCATGTTTGTCCGCCATCTATTGTTTTCCATAATCCACCCATGGGAGTTCCAATGAACATGGTATTTGTATCGGTAGGATGAAAAGCAATGCAATTCACTCTTCCTGCATTTCCGTTAACGGGAAATCCTATAGCTGGCTCTAAGGGCATCCAATTTGCAGGATTTACGGTTGAACTACTTTTCGCCGAATAATTATTCTTGAATTTTTCTATTTCGTTCAATAAATGATCTCCCGAAGGAAATTTACCGCTTGGGTAAACACGGGGCTCCATAAAATATTCCCAACGTTTGAATTTTGTTTCTTCATTATCATTTTCTAATACACTTTCGGTATGCTGTTTTTTTACTTCAGCAAGATGTTGAAGCCAAGCTTCTCGCACGCTATAAAAATTTGACGGATCTTTGATATTATCTTTCCAACTTTGAGCTTGTGAAAAGAAGATCGTTAGGATCATACCTAAACATACATAATACTGTTTCATGCAAAAGAGTTTTGTATACGAATATAAGAAATTACACGGGAAAACAATAGGACGAGGATAAAAATATGCATGGAATTGAGTGAACTGTACTTTGGAGTTAATGAAGTGTTGGTTTGTAAGGTTTGAGCGCCAAATTACTGTAGGAGTGAGTGAGGCATTGTTCTAAATTAGTTTTAAAGATCGATCTTACTTTAGTAACTTGTAAATTTACCTTTAATAAAAAGTATTTATTTTGCCATTTACAATTGAGTATAATTAAATTTAAAAAATAGAATAAAATGAAACTAAAAATCACAAGATCTGTTCTACTAATGTGTTTAACATTAATGACTTTTGGATCAAAAGCTCAAACCTGGGTTAGCGCAGCAAAAATTGGAACTACTGCACTAGGATTTAATAATATGAATGATCCATATATGGCCCCATTAGCAACTGATCCGTTCAATAATGTTGTAAAGGTTTATAATTACTGGTATTCTACTACCATTGGTGCAAATACATATACAAACAGTGGTGGTGGTGGTGTAACAACTATGGTTGTTGTAAAAAGCGACATTAATAATAATCTTATTTGGTCGCGCAATTTAGCATATGGCCCAAATAACTATGTGTTGTCGGCTTCTGTTTATTGCGACAATTCATCTAATATCTATGTTACAGGTATTTTTGGTGAACCTGCAGCCACTGCGGTTTTGAATTGCAATCCTTTCCCTTTAACTGCAGTAAATTGTTATAAATCGTTTATTATTAAGTATGATCCTTCGGGTGCTGTTCTTTGGAGTAAAGATATAAAGATCTCAACCACTCAAACGATCGTAAGCGCAAATGGATTCTACGCCGTTTCCGGCAACGGTACAAATAGAGTTTCATTTACAACGCCATTGGATCCAACGGCCTCAATGATCACTATTGCTTCAAATACAGTTGATCCAACAAAATCTAATTGCATGATAGCAACATTGGATAATAATGGGAACTGGATAGGGGCGTATGGATTTCCAATAAAAGGTAATTATAAAACCTATGGCCAGTCAATCGCTTACGCATCCAACAATGATATTTTTATTTCAGGTGTTAATAATGATACACTTAAATTCGGAGGTTCTATTGGTAACATCATCAGTAATGGAACTGAGAATGGTTTTATTTTTAAATTAGATCCAAGTCACCAACCGGTTTGGGCCAAGCATGTAGCGTCTTGTCCGGGAGCATTTCCTCCTGTTGCACTTTCCAATGGTAACGACGTTATATTAAATGGAGGCTTTCAAAATACTGTTACACTTGGAGCAACAACATTAACTACAAGCGCAACGTACGCAAACTATTTTACAAAGATCGATAACGCCGGTAATTATTTAATGGCGAAAAAAATGGGCGACGGTGTTTCTTTTCAAAAAGCCGTTAGGAATGCTACGACACTATTTTTGCGTGGTGGATTCCCAAATTATTTTACCACTTTACAAGTTGATGCAGTTAATCTTTCAGCACTGTTAACTCCAACAACAAATAATAATCCTACTTATATAGTTGAATCCGATCTTAATGGTAATACACTCAACGGAAGTATAACTTATCTAAATGATTACGCAAAAGGATTTACGTGCGACAACGCAGGTAATGCATACTTGGCAGGACCACACAACAGTTTTGAACGTTTTGGTTATTATACAGTAACAGGTGCTGCGGTAACTTATAAATATTTTTACTTTGCTAAATATCATAATCAGGGAAATATGTTAGGTGGAAGAACTTTTTATGACTTTAATTCAAATAGTGTTTTTGATGGTAATGATGTTCCATACAATAGTGCCATAACTACAAGAAGTGCTACAGATACACTTGTTGTATACTCAAATTATTTGTATAAAACCTTTCCGCCGGCCGGCACTTACAGTACACAATTAACAAGCGCTCCTTTGTATTATACGTATACGCCGACATCTTATGTAACTACATTTACTGCTAACTTTGGTCAAACTGATACAGTAAATAATTTCGTTTTACAACCGGTACCCGGGCAAAATGATCTTAAGGTGATGATAAACGGTACACCTTTTAACAGACCTGGTTTTCCGGGATATCTGTATGCAACAATTAAGAACGTTGGAACAACAAATAAGACCGGAGTTGCCAGTGTGGTATTGGATCAAAATTTGAATTATACCAATACATATCCGGCTGCTGCGTCGGTTAGCGGAAATACTGTTAACTTAAATTATACATTAACTCCTACGCAGATCAAAACATACCTGATCACTTATTCCATTGCACCAACTGTTACTGTTGGAACGAATTTGCTAAGTATACTTACTGCAACTAACACCGGCGAGCTTACCCCAAATGATAATATAGATTCTTTAAAAAGGGTTGTAACCGGCTCTTATGATCCAAACCTAAAGGAAGTTTCGGCCCCACCAAGTATCAGTCCGCAATTTATCAGTAATGGTAATTATTTGAAATATACCATACATTTTCAAAATACAGGAAATGACACAGCGTTTACAGTGATCCTTAATGATACCCTAAGTTCTAATCTTGATCTATCAACTTTTGAAGTACTTAATTCAAGTCATACTGTTCTTACCGATATCACAAACAACATCGCCAACTTCAGATTCTATTCTATTAATTTGCCGGATAGTACAACCAATAACCTTAAAAGTCATGGTTTTGTTGAATACCGCGTTAAACCAAGATCTACATTAATTGTTGGTGATAAGGTAAAGAACAGGGCTCATATTTATTTTGATTATAATTCGCCTATTTCAACTAATCAAACTATTAATACAGTTACCATTCTCACCAACATTAATGAGAACACTTTCGAAAGTTCAATACGTTTATATCCTAATCCGTCGGATGGCGTATTAAACATTAAAGCTGAGAGTACAATTAGTAAGGTAGAAGTAATAAATTCAGCTGGACAACTTATTATCAGTAATTCGTACAACGATGTAAATGGAATTATTGATCTAAGAGACCTTGCACCTGGAATTTACTTGGTAAAAGTTAGTACCTCAGAAGGTACGGCTGTAAAAAAGATACTTAAGAAATAATTAGTTTAGAGTGTAATTAGGGTCCCATTGCGATAAAAAGTGACGGGACTTTTTTTTAATTCGGTTAACGAAATAGCATGAGTGTAATTCAACTTAACTTCGCACTCTTCGTAAAAAATCTTACAGGATAAAGCGCTGCAAAAAATCCAATGAGCATGATCAAGCAAAAGATCCAAATAAAATCTTTGGTCTGTAATTCAATGGGGTAGTAGGGGATCACAAACTGATCGCCGAAAGTTACCAAATGAAATTTGATCTGTAACCAACACACAAACAAACCTGTTACCAATCCTATTGCAGCGCCAACGCCTGTAATTAAAAAACCTTCACGCATAAAAATGTTTCGAACTAATGCAAGATCTGCGCCCAAGCTAAATAAGGTTTTGATATCTTTTTTCTTTTCAATGATCAACATTGTTAAAGCGCCAATGATATTGAATGTAGCAATGATCAAAATAAAAGCAAGAATAATAAACGTGGCGAGTTTTTCTGTTTCTAATGTTTTAAACAGAACATCATTCAATTGATAGCGGTTCTTTACAACGTAATTATCGCCAAGTAGTGCTGTCAATTTTTCCTGAACATCTTTGTTAGCATTGCATTTTATCTCAAGTGCACTTACGCGAATGCTATCGCTAAATAATTCGCGGGCTGTTCTTAAACTCACAAATACAAATTGATAATCAAATTCGTCATTTAAGGAGAAAACACCGTTAGGGGTTAAATATACTTGCGTAAAATTATTCTGAGGGTTTAAAGTAGTTGCTTTTCCCTTGGCAGGACTCAACAAACTCAGCTCACTCGAAATTTCCATAATATTTACGCCCAATGTATTTGCCACACCGCGACCTAATACAATAAAATTCTTTTGTTGGTTGATCAAGTATTTTCCTTCTACAATGGAAGAATCAACTTTGGTAACACTTGTAAAATCATCATCAACCCCTTTTACCGAAACTAAAGTTTGCTTTTCGTTATTTTTAATAAGTGCTTTATCCGAATAAGTTTGCGAAATGGCTTGTATGCCATCGATCGCTTTTATTTTTTTCATAAAAGCATCATCGGCTGTAAAATATTTTCCTTTCGCCGCAGTAATTTTAAGATCTGGCTCAAAGGTATTGTACAATCCTGCCACAGCACCTGTTAAGCCATTCATGGCCGAAAGAATAACAATAAGTGCGGCGGTTGTAATAGCAATAGCAATAATGCTTATCCAACTAATGATATTAATGGCATTGTTGGATTTTTTTGAGATAAGATAACGGCGTGCTATGAAAAAACTGAGATTCAATTTTATTTTTTTAATAGACTTTCAATTTTCATGGCGTAATCCAGCGAATCATCCAAATAGAAATGCAATTCGGGAACAATACGCAATTGTTTCCCAACTATATTTCCCAAACGTTTACGAATAGGAGCCCTTTGATCTTCTACCAATTTGAAAATAGCGTCGCGGTCTTTTGTGGCCATGATACTAATATAAACTTTAGCTATACCAAGGTCGGGACTAACCCTTACTTGTGTTACCGTTATAAAAGCTCCGCCAAACAAATTCTTCGATTCGCCCCTGAAGATCTCGGCCAGTTCTTTTTGTACTAATTTGTTTATTTTTTGCTGTCTTACACTATCCATAGGCTAAAGGTAATCATTTTCGCATAATAATAAGGCATTTGCTACGTTATACATCTCCCGCTCAGGTAGCTGCAAACGTTATAATTCGTATATTCGCACAACATGAAGAAGCTTTTTTCTGCTTTAAAATATATTAAGAATTACAAGGGCAATACCGCGCTTAATATCCTATTCAATATTATTTTTGCGCTCTTTTCGGCCGGAACTTTGGGTTTGATAGTGCCTTTTTTAGAATTATTGTTCAAGAATGATATAAGCAACATTGCACTTTTGATCGAAAAAGGTAAACCGGCCTTCTCATTTTCATCAGCCTATTTAAAAGAAGCCACTAATTTTTATTTGGCAAGCATGGTTATTGCAAAAGGGAAAGCAGGCGCATTAATTTTTATTTGCATCATTGGATTTTTAATGACCTTGATAAAAAATATCTCGCGTTACATGGCCATGTTCTTTATTGCACCTATACGTAATGGAGTTGTAAGAGACCTCCGTAATAAAATGCATCAAAAAGCACTTCAATTACCATTGAGTTATTATAGTGATGAAAAGAAAGGCGATTTGATGAGTAGAATGACAACCGATGTGATGGAAATTGAGTGGAGCATTATGCAAACTCTTGAAATGATCTTTAGAGAACCTTTAACGGTGATCATTATTTTAACGGGAATGTTATTGGTAAGTGTACAACTCACCGGTTATATGATGATATTATTACCCTTTGCGGCTTTATTTATTGCCTTGATATCAAAAAGTTTAAAAGGTGCTTCGCGCAGAGCAAAAGAAACTTTGGGAAGTTTGATCAGCTTGATAGAGGAAACCTTGGGAAGTATTAAAGTGATAAAAGCATTTAATGCCGAAAAACATTTACAAGAAAAATTCAAAACAACAAACGAGAAATTCTATAAGCAATCGGTGCGAGTTTATCGTCAAACTGATATTGGGTCGCCGCTAAGTGAAGTGGTGGTTACGGCTATATTGATGTTAGTACTTTTTATTGGGGGAACAATGGTGTTTAAGGGAGAACTGGAACCTTCCTTATTTATTTTCTATTTTATTTTAGCATCGCAATTGGTCCCACCGATAAAGCAATTAACTCAAGCGTATAACAACATTCAAAAAGGAATTGCGAGTGAAGAACGCATTAATAAAATATTGGATGCCAATATGGAGATCCATGAAATTGCGAATCCAAAAGAGATCAAAAATTTGAATTCAACTATTGAATACAAAAATGTATCATTCATGTATCACAAAGAAGGCGTTGGTTACGTATTGAAAGATGTAAATTTAAAAATTGCCAAGGGAAAAACCATTGCTTTAGTAGGGCAGAGTGGAAGCGGTAAAACAACCATGGCTGATATGTTGCCGCGTTTTTACGATACGGATAAGGGAGAAGTATTAATTGATGGACAAAACATCAAGGACATTAGCATTAAATCGTTAAGAAGCATTATTGGGGTTGTAACACAAGAGAGTATTTTATTCAATGATAGTATTTACAATAATATTGTTTTTGGAATTGAAGGAAAAACGGAAGCACAAGTAATTGAAGCGGCTAAAAAAGCGAATGCACATGAATTTATTGCTGAAATGCCAAATGGTTATCATACGAATATAGGGGATAGAGGAAGTAAACTAAGCGGCGGACAAAAACAACGTATCAATATTGCGCGCGCTGTATTGAAAAACCCTGACATTCTAATTTTGGATGAAGCAACCTCGGCTTTAGATACAGAAAGCGAAAAATTAGTTCAAGATGCTTTACAAAAATTAATGCACAGTCGTACCAGTATTGTAATTGCTCATCGTTTATCTACTATTATAAGTGCTGATGAAATAATTGTAATGAGTAAAGGCGAAATTGTTGAACGTGGCAATCATCAGCAACTATTGGCGCTGAATGGTCAGTATAAGAAGTTGTGTGATATGCAGAATATTGCTTAGTTTACCAGAATAGACCAACATTTCGTGAAAAATATATCACCCATACTAATACTGTATACTCTTCTGGCAAGTTGTTCCACGAGTCCTGAAAATGAATACTATTCGGACCATAAAAAATATAGCAAACTGGAGTTTTACGAGAACATGACAAAGATCAAATTGCCCGAAGAATCGAGACTAATAAGCGTAATTGATACTAACTTTATATCAATTGGAATTATACGCTTCCACAAATTATACAGTTTAAAATTCTATACCGATAATAAATTCATGCCAATAAACGATACATTTTCTCAAACACTCCTTGGGATACAATATCTTGACACGTCGTTGCAGCAGCTTCCCGACAATAGTAAATTATTAAGAAGGCGAGGCAAAGGTAATGGAACTTTATGGATGTGTTTGCTCGACACAACAACCTGCACACTATACTTCAACTTTAGTTATCCAGATACTCAAGGAAACACTAAAGCAATTTGGTATGATCCGTTTCAAGAAGATCTTTCGGCTGAGAAGGAAAAATTTTCAAAACAGTAAGCAAGTAAAATGTATTATACGGGTGGGAACCCAAGTCGTTAAGCATTACTTCCAATGATAACAAGCCGAAGTAACCCTCTTCCTCTTCCAAATATCCCAACCACTCACACAAAAAATTCTCTTTATTTGTTTATAACGCGCGCTATGCTTTTTGCGTTTGCCTTTCCAATGTTTGGTGGTATTACTTCGTGAGCCAAACGAACTCGAACCTGAGCGACCCATTTTTTGTTCGGAAACGATTAGTTCTCCAGGGTCCTCATTTATTTTACCAAGAACATTATCACCTTGACTAATATTGATCCTTGCCAGGTCGTCGGAACTTATGCCTCCAAATTTTTGATCCTCATTGGCCTTGTCTTGTTTATTTGTTTTCCCCTGTTCATCTTCACTTATCCCTTCAAAATGATTCGCAAATGGATCTACATGTTGCGGGTTAACGATCTTTTTATCATCATTAGCAATATTCACTTCTTTATTTACTACATTATTTAGCGCCAATAATTTTTTAAACTCATCATCCGCGAGTTTTTGGTATTTATGGCAAGGACAATCAGGATTTCTGGGATCGTTTATAGGAAAAGAAGTTTGAGCAAACGTCACATTTACAAAAAGGAAAATAAGAGCGGTGAATACACCACTCTTATTTCCTGTTTGATTATTTACTCTGCTAGACTTCAATTACGATGCTTTTTTAATGGTTATTTTACTTAGTCCTGCCCATGTTTTAAATTCATTGGTATAATATAAGTAAGCTGTCGACGCAGGAGCATCATATTCGCCAGGCATTTCTGCTTTAAGATCTAAGTTGATCTCTTTTACAGCTTTTGCAGCCATACCTCTGTAATACACCGCTAAATTATTTCCTTTGATCTCGTAATAATCAAATACACCTTTTTCTTGCAATTCTTTTAATTGCCAAGGTTGTATGGAGAAACCTGCAGGTACACCAATAATGGCCATCGTGCTTGGCACCTCTTCATTTTTCTTGTTAGAAATTGTTGCAGTTAAACGAATTGTTTCACCAACATTTGCAGTTGTAGCAGCCATCTTAGTTTTCAAGTCGATATTACATTCTGCATCACTTTGTGGTAACGATGTACTCCAGTTAATTGCTAGTGAATAAGGCAATGGTGTTTTTACGCCAATGTATTTCACTTTCACTGTGTGTTTACCTTCGCCTTTGATGAATTGCTCTAAACCTTCGGCAGTGATCGCATTTTTATCTCCGGCTTTGTATTCTTTTTCAATTACTTTTTTACCGTCAACATAAATTGCTATTGTACCATCCTCACTTGTTTTTTTACTGGCCTTTGCATATTCAGTTAATGCTTTCAGCGCAAGAATTGTTCCTTGTGTTGAACTAAATACACCTGAACCTTGACGCATACTTACTAAGTATTGCACAGCTTTGGTTAATTCACCCGGATTTTTATTTGCTTTCAACATTGATAAAATTGCTAAGGATGTTGTTTCGATCAATAGTGATTGTCCTTGTGAATATGTGATCGAATGCGTTAATCCATTGAAGCTTCCGTCTTTTTGTTGTTTGCTCATCAATACTTTCATGGCTTCATCTCCTTTGCTGTTTTCTTTTAAAGAATACGCAGCGTTTGCCATCATGGCCAACATATAAGGATCTTTGCTATCCATGGCTTTATCAAAAGAAGTGTTGAATTCTTTTTTGAAATCGCTATATCCTGCTTCTGCTAAAGCGTAAACAATATAAGCGTTCAAAATATCATCGCTAATTCTTCCGAAATCGTGATACGCATGTTTTTCTCTTGCAAAACCACCTTTACCGTCTTTATGACTCATTAACCAAGTAGACGTACGATTCAACATAGTTTGATCCACATTTTGTCCGGCTTTTTTCATATCATTGAATTCCATCAAGCCATATGCCGTTAATCCTTCATGTCCGGGATTTGAACCAAACCACTCATAACCTTTTTGCGAAGCTTCAAAACCGATCAAACGCTTGTAACCTCTTTCTAAAAGATCAGTAGCTTTTGCTAAGGTTTTGGTGTCTTTGCTATCTGTGGTTTTTAAATAATCCATTACCATAGCATTAGGATAAGCAGTACACGATGTTTGTTCAAAACAACCGTAAGGCTCTTGTAAAATTCCTTCCACACCTTTCATTAGATCATTCACAACATTTGGATACGCGCTAAATGTTGCTTTTAATGATCCGTTCACCATTTTATTGATCTCGAATTCATATTCTTTTTCTACTTCTTGTGCCGAGAAAGATGTTTCAACAGGGAAACCTTTAGATACAATGCGAATGGTTTGTGTAAATGCATCACCTAATCCACAAGCCTTAAAGCTGATGGTAAAATCGCCATAACCAATTTTATCTAATACTTTATAGTCTAAATAAATTACTTTGGCTTTGCCCGGCATAATAGTTTGAACTGAAGGAACAATTCCAACTTCTTTTAATCCGTCGGGAGCAATGATTGAAATTACACCGCCTAAAGGACCATCGGTATTATTTTTTAAAGTTAAAGGAATAGAAACAAAATCTTCCGTAGCAACTTCTACAGGAATTTTGGTGGTCATAGCAAATGGTAATTGCGAGAAGAAATTCTTTTCAACTCTTCCAATGGTTCCATCATTTCCAATACCTTCAACCGTTGAGCGGAATGACGTGATATCATCGGATGCATAGAACTCAATTGTTTTTTTACCGCTAAAACCTACTTCTACATTTGGATTCCAGTAAATAGTATTACGGAAATCGGTGCGATTCTCAACATTCGTTTGAACTTCGTATTTAGGTGCGTAATACTGACGTGCACGATAATATACATTTTGCACTACTTGATTTGGTTGATCAAGGTCTTCACCCATTTCATCATCCATTACAAATTTATCGCGTCTGTCGTGTGCACGTGCAAGTTCTTTTTTGCCTGCAACTGATGCTAATGCTTTTATATCCTTCGATGCCACTTTATTTTGCTCTTCAACTTTTGGACCTTTAGCTAATTTTTGTTGAGCATTATCATTCTTTTTTTCTTCTTTCGGTTTTTTTACAGCCAAAGCATCTTTTGGGGCATTTTTTGCCATAGGTTCACCTTTGAACATAGGAGCTTTTTCGTTTACCATGCCTGCACCTTGCGCAACAGAGGCCGGAACTTCCATTTCCGGTACTGC
Source organism: Sphingobacteriaceae bacterium (assembly GCA_023251775.1). Classification (GTDB taxonomy): domain Bacteria; phylum Bacteroidota; class Bacteroidia; order B-17B0; family Aurantibacillaceae; genus Aurantibacillus. Next base: position 38,060 of record JAHEYC010000011.1, read on the forward strand.
TTCCCAATTACCTGCACTTTTTCTGCTTTTAGATTTATATCCGTAATAGTTATTTTGTTTTTTGTAAAGATAGATCACCATATTTTGGTTATAGTCTCTTAGATATTGCACTTGAGGATAGTAACCTTCTGAATTGAACGAAAGATTTACTTGATCAACAAGATCCAATTTTTTGAAAATGAATTTACCATTATCATCTGTGGTAAGTTCTGTTCCATTATTAGCTTTGATCTTCACATCACACATTGGTTTTCCTGTTTCCGAATTATAAACAATACCCGAAACAACCGCTTTTTCGTTCAAGAAACTGATCACCGGCATTTCTTCGTTAATGATCTTTTCCCAAGTAAAACGTCTCCAACCTGAGGTCATTAATACATAGTCTAATGCCTTATCAGCTTTCACTTCTTTTTTATTGAAATAAAATGCAGGCTCTTCAATTTTTTCATGAATATCTTGCTCTAATAATAATTGCGATAATATATTTCCGCTTTTATCATCTGCAAAGCTCAAGAACTGATCGTTCACCACAGCCATTGATAGATTTGCAGGCATTGGTAAACCGCGCTCGTCTTTTACCGAAATGGTCATTTTTACTTTCTCACGCGGTAAATATTTTTCTTTTTCTGTTTCAACTGAAATGTGCATTTGTTTGTCCTTATTTACAAAAGCCAAACGCTCGCAACGTGCAATTCCTTTTGAATCGAACAGTGTAATTTGCGAAACACCAATTGGGAATTCGTTTGTTGGAAAAGTTATTTTATTACTTCCCGGTTTTACATCCAACACAGTTGTATAATAAATTTTACCTCTTACTTGTGCCACTAATGATAATTCTTCTTTTTCCGTGGTATTCACAGCAACTTCCACTTCGTTTGGTTTAGTTTGCTCAACATGCAAAGCATAACCGCGCTCCAATGGCTCCGGTAATTTATAAGTTTGTGTGATGCCTGCAGGTTTTGTGATCTTCACTACATAATTCTCGCCTAATTGCGGATTAAGTTTAAATGATCCCATGCCTTGATGAAAACTGCTGAACGAAGCCACTTTACTTCCTTTATCAGTTAATACCACACCTTCAATATCGGCGGGTTTATTGAATTCGTTCATCGCTTTAAATGCAACAACATTTTCCACATCATTTAAAAGATCTCCACCTTCAGGAAAAAGTGTAAGCGCGATCTTATTTAAAACAATAGGAATAGAACGCGAGATACTTTCGGTACTTCCGTTATAATCGATCATTACATTTAATAGACCATCGTTTGTTTTTAGTTCTTTTGGAAGATCGAATTTTATATAACGGATCCCTTCTTCATCGGTAACTTCGGTAAGATCCAATAATTTTTGTCCGTCTAAATTAGCAACGCATTTAATTTTATAATTGGCCAATGGTTTGTTCTCATTGGTATTCAATTCAATTTTTGCAATTACGTTATCGCCTGCACCAAATGCTTTGCGTTCAAAATCCAATTTCATTTTTAAATTCGGGAGGATCACTTCTTGAACTTGAAGTTCTTTTACGAAAGCATTTTCAGGTCCGTCATTCTTCATCCACTTTGTATAAGCGCGAATTTTATACATTCCGCCTAATGCTTCTTTATCAATTCCAAAATCACCGCAGGCTTTTCCGTTCTTAGCGATCAAACTTATTTTTTTCTCAACAGTTCCTTTCGGATTTATTAATTCCACATGAATGATATCACTTTTATCGGATGCTTTTAATGTGATCCCGTCTCTTATATACGCCGAGATCCATATATCATCGCCGGGTTCGTACATGGGTTTATCTAATTGAAGATATACCCTGTCTTCCGCAGCGGTTTTGTTAAATAATGTGAGCTTTTCTTTCAGCTCTTTAATAAAGTTGTTTTCCAACGCGGCTTGATAATAGCTGTTTGGTGTTACGTAAGCCAGAGTACTGATGCCAATGGCGCCAACAACCGACAAATACGAGAATTTCTTGTTAATTTTCCTTTCCATGACAATAGTTTTATATTGAGATGCAGAAGAAAGAGGGATTCCATAAAGTTGATCTATTTTATTATTTGGGCGTGCCGGCAACGCTCACCGGATACACGCTGGAAGTTCGGTTGCCGTCGCGCTTTTCGCTACAAGCTTGCTTGTCCTTTGCTATGTTTGTAGGGCTGCGGTGGCTCCTAAGGTCGCCTCCTCGCCCAACAAACATTAGCAAAGTCCTAAGCAAGGCTTTCCGCTTCAATCGCTCACGCGGCATTCGGGTAAAAAAGTAATGGGAGTTTTAACATTGCGATTAAAAACGCAATAGACTTTAAAAACAAAGGACGCTAAGGTGTTACTTAGTGTCCTTCGTGAAAAAACATCGTGTCTGTAGTTTATAGTGAGCTTGTCGAACTATGGTTAAAGAAGGACTACTCTTTCACCACTTTAAAAACTTTACTTTCATTATTTGATCTTAGTCTTATATAATACACCCCATTTGAAAGGTTGCTTATATTAAGGTCTGTTTTATTTTCAAAAGTAGTTTTACTTAAAACAATTCTTCCTGTCAGATCCATCACATCAATTTGTTTTTGTGAACCGTTCGCTAACTCAACCGTAAACAATCCATTAGAAGGATTCGGGAAAATGCGAATTGTTTCGCTTGCAATATTTGGATCATAAATACTTGTGCAAGTGGTCATGTAAATAGATAAAGTTGTATTGGTAAGACATCCTACAGTATTTGCGCCTGTGATGGTATAAGTTATGTTTGTTGTAGGCGCCACAAGAATAATTGCGAATTGCTGGTTACCCGGTTGCCATGTATAACCATTAGTTGCGCCGGCTGCCACAAGAGTTCCACTCATGCCCGGACAAAAACTTGCAGTAGGTTGAGCATTCAAACTTATTACAGGGCCTTGTACTACGCCAATGGTACATGTAACTTGCGCGGTACATGATGGTATACTTGTTCCTTTCACTGTATACGTAGTATTTGCCGTTGGAGTAGGCGTAATAACATTTGAATTAGACGATGTGCTCCAGGTATACGAAGTTGCTCCCGCAGCTGTAAATGTTATTGGTAAACCTGAACAAACAGTTGGTTGCGATGCAGTAACCGTAATGTTTGGAGCAGGACATGGTGGTGTCCAAACATAACGTTGTCCATTTGCCGGAATGAAAGGTGTTGACGTTATTTCGCAAAAATTAGATTGACTAGTTCCGGGAGTTGATGTTGGCCATGTATTTATACTTTCTATTACCGATCGATTATTGTAGTCGAGGTACGAATTTCCTCTTAAACCAACTTCATAAGCATTAGCCACTGCGGCACAAAAGAATGAACCATAGAATACTTCGATGATATTGGAAGTTTCATGTAATCGGATCTGGAAATAGAAATTATCTGATTCGCCATAATAGGTATAATCTTCCCACTGGGCAATAAAGATCTGATTAGGCGCTGTTCCGATGGTGGTGTAAGTTAAAGCACCATTTGTGTTGGATTGAATATCGGCCCCAAGTGCTGCTGCGCAAGTGTCATCGCCGCTGCTATTACTTATAGGCTGTTGTGTTGACTGATTAAATGGATAACCAAATTTAATATAACCATTAGAGCACACAGACACAGAGTAATGCGGAACGCCGCAATAAGTGAACGTAAAACCAATTGGAATATCATCAAAATACTGATCATCATTTGTATCGTCGCCCAATACATTTCCATTAACAATAGTAGTATAAGTGCCGATAGTAGAGGAAAATGTATAATTCGCAGCAAGAACTTGTGCGTTTAGTTTACTCAGTGTAAAAAATAAACAAACTAAAACTAATTTTGTAAATGTTTTTTTCATGAGATGAGGGGTTATAGTCAAGTAAATTTATGAAAATTAAACATAGCATCAAAGCGATGTATTCCGCCTCGTAGATGTTAAAAAGGCAATAAAAAAGCAGGGTTTAATGACCCTGCTTTAATGACAAAAGGAAACAAATTCTATTCTTTCATCACTTTAAAGACTTTACTTTCATTATTTGATCTCAATCTTATATAATAAACACCATTTGAAAGATCGCTTATAGTAAGTTCTGTTTTATTTTCAAGAGAAGTTTTACTTAACACAATTCTCCCTGTAAGATCCATCACATCAATTTGTTTTTCTAAACCATTTGCTAATTCAACTGTAAATAAACCATTGGAAGGATTCGGGAAAATACGAATTGTTTCACTTGCAAAGTTTGGATCATAAATACTTGTACAAGTGGTCATGTAAATTGAAAGCAATGTAGTTGTTGTACAGCCTTGAGTATTTGCACCAACAATGGTGTAAGTAATATTTGTAGTTGGCGCCACAAGAATAATAGCAAATTGCTGATTACCCGGTTGCCATGTATAACCGTTAGTTGCACCGGCTGCGACAAGAGTTCCACTCATACCCGGACAAAAACTTGCGGTTGGTTGCGCGTTCAAACTTATCACAGGTCCTTGCTGTACGCCAACGGTGCATGTGATCTGCGCTGTACACCCCGGAATGCTTGTTCCTTTTAAAGTATACGTTGTACTTACAGATGGTGTAACAGTAATAGAAGAAGCATTAGATGCATTACTCCAAGTATAAGATGTTGCACCGCTTGCAGTGAATGTTACAGGTGAGCCATTACAAATTGTTGGCTGAGATGAGGCTATGGTCATGTTTGGAGCAGCGCAGGGTGGTGACCAAACATAACGTAAACCATTATTGGGTGCCCAAGGTGTCGGGTCTAATTCGCAATAGGTATTACTAGATGAACCCGGAGTGGAGGCCGACCATGCATTTGCATTAAGGATCACTTTACGATTATTAAAATCGCTACTAGCCAATTTGCCTCTTAAGCCAACCTCGTTAAACGTATTTACATCAATAAAATAAGTACCGTAATAGATCTCGATCATATTTGAAGTTTGATACAATCTAATTTGAAAATTCATGTTATCACCGTTTCCAAATGACGTATAATCTTCAAATTGCATAACAAATATTTGATTTGGAGAGATGCCAATGGTTTTATATTGCATGGCACCTGCTGAGTTTGATTGAAGATCCTGACCCATTGCAGAAACTAGTGAATCATCCGTACTGCCATCACTAATGGGATTATAGCTAACATTATTAATAGTTGCGCCAAATTTTAAGTAGCCATTAGCGCATACAGATACTTGTGTATGTGTAACACCGCAAAATACAAATGGAAATCCGATCGGTAGGTTATTAAAGATATCGTCGTCGTTTGCACTATTTCCTAAAAAAACGCCACCTGTAATAGAGGTATACGTTCCAACCGTAGAGGAAAACGTATAGTTGGAAACAAGAACTTGAGCGTTTAGTTTACTCAAAGTAAAAATTAAACAAACCAAAACTAATTTTGTAAATGTTCTTTTCATAAGATTGAAGATTAGCATAGTTAAATTTAGGAAAATTTAAAACAATTTCAAATACTATTGCCTTAAATGCTTCTTATATAAATACCTGAACCTCCAGAAAAGTGTTAAACCCACGAACATCAAGCTAGCCAGGAGGCCTATCCAAACCCCAATAACCTCTAGTTTAAAGGTAAAGGCTAATAAATAACAAAGTCCTAAGGCAATTACCCAGTATCCAATAAATGTAATGAGGGTTGAAATTCTAACATCCTCTAAGCCTCTTAAGATACCAATAACGGTCACTTGCAAACCATCAAATAATTGAAAGAGCGCTGCAATAAGTAATAATTGCGAAGCTAATTCCACAACCGATGTTTCGTTGCTAAATACCATTGGCAAATAGCGATTGAGCACTAAAAAAATTAAACCGCAACTGCCCATGACGATCAATACTAATTTAATTGCTGCTAAACCGGCATTCTTTACTTCTTGCCAATTATGTTGCGCATTAAAAATTCCAATACGAATTGTTGCAGCACTTCCAATTCCACTTCCAAACATATAGGTAAATGCTGCAATGTGTAAGGCAATTCCATGCGCATCAATTTGTTCTTTGCCAAATGATCCTGCCATTAAACCGGCAATAACAAATGCAGCAACCTCAAATGTAAATTGCATTGCAGAGTTAAAGCCAATTTTTGCTAATTCACCAAGGTGTTTCATATTTACCTTTACTTTTTTGAACACTGTAAATATGGCATTGAGTGCCGGTGTTTTATATATGAGGTATAAAAAGCCTATGCCCATAAAACTTCTGGCAATAAATGTTGCCCAGGCCGAACCCATATAACCCATTTTTGGTAAGCCTGCATAGCCATTGATCAATAAATAATTTAGAACGATGTTGAGGAGATTTCCTAGAATACTAATAAGTAAAGCAGCACGCGTATTACTTAATCCTTCGCAATATTGTTTACAAACAAAAAATAATGACAAAGGCAACAACGAAAAAATAAGCACTTCATAAAAGGGCGTTGCTAATTTTACTACATCCTCGGGTTGTTGTAAATAAATTAAAAGTGGTGCGGAGAAAAATAAAATAAAGAAAAGAATAATCGATGTCCCAAAATTCATGAACAATGAATTTTTAAATAAGGATGCTTTTTCTTCGAGGTCATTTTTTTCGTTAGCAGCTGTAACAAGTGGAGTAGTGGCATAACTTAATCCAATGCCAAAAACCAAAAGTAGAATGTAAATATTATTTGCAAAGATCCCCGCTGCTTGTTCGGCAACTCCAATTTGTCCCAAAAAAACAGTATCTACCATACCGGTAATAATATGTCCTACCTGAGTTAATATCAAAGGCCAGGCGAGGTTAAATGTTTCTTTATAATGTTGTTTAGCGGTAAGCATTTGCGGGTGCGAAGATACAGTTTTTTGGGGAAGAGTTGGCAGTATTAAGTTGGCAATTCTCAGTGCACGTGAAACTGCCCATTGCAAGCTGCCTACTGCCAACTAACGATAAATGATTATCTTTTTGTTCACGATAGAATTCTCAAGCGAAATACTGAGATTATAAATGCCATTTGGAAGTTCTTTTACAGAAATTGTTTCGGAATTCGTTTCTAATAGTGTTTTACCAAGAATTGAAGTAATGAGGACTTTTTTTATTTCGTAATTACTTTGAATATGTAGTTGATCCGAAACCGGGTTCGGAAATACATTTAATTCAATTTGCAGTGAGCTTTTTTCTTTAATTCCTACAAACTGATCGTTCTTCCATGTTTCTTTTGTTCGGGCCAATGCTGAGGTAAGACCTGTGGTGATGTAAAAAATATTATTTATTGAGAATGACATTCCGCCTTTTCGTCCTAACGTTGGAATGCCGGGATAAATGGTAACACTATTCGTAATTGGATCGAATAAACGCACATCATTGGTGATATTATAAGTAGAATCTTGTCCGCCATACAAAAAAGCTTTATTACTTGTTACGGCGCACGCCACATAATTTCTTGCCGGTAAATTAATGTTCGATATCATCAACCAAGTATCATTCAATTGATCGTACTGATAAATATAACGATTGAAGTTAGCGTTGTTAGTTAATCCATAACATACATAACCAATTCCGCTTATTTGAAAAGCAACTCCTCTGAACATTCCGGCAAAGGGCAAATTATTTTTTTGTGTCCATGAAGATGTTGTGATATTATATTCCCATACATCATTAAAAACTGTTCCTAAACTATTGCGACCACTAATAATATAAGCTTTATCTCCAATAACAAAATTACTAGCGCCTTGTCGTGCTTGTCCCGGAAAATTTGCTAATGCACTCCAAGTATTCGTTGCTTGATCGTATTTGAACATATCGTTTAGGCAAACACCCGGACAAGTAATTCCTGTAAGCATATAACCCGTATTAGAATAAGAAAAAGCTGTGGCATACTGACGTTCTTTTCCCGCCGGTAAACTTGCCATATTTCCCCAAACATTATTTACGCCATCATACACAAAACCATCCAAAGTACACGCACTTCCATCTGAGCCTGTAAAACAATAGGCTTTATTTCCAATGGTAAAAATACTTCCGTCATCTCTTGCGCTTCCGGGGAAATCAGAGATCTGCAACCACGATTGCGCGTGGAGGAGGGGACTAAAAATTAAAAATATGTAATTTATTTTTTTGATCTTTAATTAAACGACTATAAGTACTGTTTATTGCCTGCTATCTTTGAGACTCGAGATCAATTGCTCAGCGTTTTCCAACTCCACCCATTCAATTTCAATTCCATGCTTCTCCATCCTTCGATACCAGGTCATTTGGCGCTTGGCAAATTGATGAATGGCGGTGCTTAATTGTGTAAATAATTCTTTTTTGTTGATCTGTTTCAAAAGGTAAAATGAAATGAATTTATATTCTAGTCCCAAAAATTGCAAACGCTCATGCGAAACTCCTTTTTTTAATAAACCTTCCACTTCTTCTATCAAACCATTTTCTAAACGGTATTTTAAACGGGCATCAATACGTTTGTTGCGTTCTTCCTTGGTGATCTTAACACCAATATATTTTGGCTTATAAATATTCTCTTGTTTTTCGGGAAGAGGATGATCTTTTAAATACTCTGCGATTTCAATTCTTCGGATGATCCGCTTTTTTGAATCCGTCTCAATATCATCTTTTACCGGTATGATGGCTTTTTGGGTTGGAGGCGATTTAATTTCTCTAAACAATTTTATCAATTCTTCCCTACTTAATTCATTTAATTCTTTTCTGCGCTCATGATTTTCCTGAATTTGAGTTAAGGAGTGATCTTTTTCTAAAGCTTCTAAATATAATCCGGTTCCACCACAAATAATTGGAATATGACAACGCACTGAAATATCAATAAAACACTTTTTTAATTCGCGAATAAAATCATGTAAATAAAATTGAGTATTTGCATCGCATATATCAATTAAGTGATAAGGAATTTTTTCGCCTTTTATTTTGTATTCTTTCAGATCTTTTCCGGTTCCGATGTTCAGTTTTTTATAAACTTGCCGCGAATCGGCACTAATGATCTCGCCATTTAAATGATAAGCCAATTGACAGGCTAGGAGGGTCTTTCCACTGGCGGTAGGACCCAACACAACAAGACAATTATACTCAGTTCTTATCAAACGTATAAACTAATTTCAAGTTACCAAGATTTTTTGTGATATAGAAATTTTTTGGATCAAATTTCCCTTCTTTATAATAATCTCTTTCGAAAGTTCTGCTATTCACTAAAAATTCTTGCTTTTTTGTTTCGCTATGTAATTTAAAACCACATTTTAAATACGAAACGCCTTCGCTTAGTTGTTTGTCAACGTAGGTCATGATGTCGCCTGGAGTTTTTTCATTTGCAAAGCACTTTAAAAGTTTTGTTAAGCCTCCCGTAACAGTTATTCCTTCTTTACAACAAAATCGTACTAATTCAAACGAGCGTTGATGTTCTTCTAACCGGTTCATCCTTCTTCCTTTGGAAAACGAGGCCACTGCTACTAATTCGGCACTATCAAACAAACCATAATGAAAAGCACTTTTGGTGTACGACATTAAATGATGATCATTCAAAAATTTTTCTGCCACTATGGATTCAATTCTACGAGCAATACATTGTCGCGCATATATTTTGCGAGTATAATGTAACTTAGATTGAATAGTGGAGATGAGTTTATCTTGTTTGGTCACCAAAAGATCAATTGGTAATTGCAAGCCGTTGAATTTTGGTAATGGCTCCTCTTTAAAAAAATAAATATAACATTTGTGCTGTTGGTACGTTAGGCAAATGTGTTGATCCTCTTGTTTGGTTTTGGTATCCTTGGGAAGTTCTTTGATCAACCTCTTAGTAAAATGATCAATTATTTTATTGGATGATCTCAAAAATCATAATGATTTAACTTTTCCCACAAAAGATCTTTCAATTGCGTAATATTTTTACCGCTTACAGCCGAAATAAATATAAAAGGAACTTTCTTCTTTCCTTTTAATCCTTTGGTCACCTCTTTTGTTAACCCTGCCTCAAGTTCCGCATCTAGCATATCGCTTTTGGTAATGGCAAGCACGCGTTCTTTTAAAAGTAATTCAGGATTGTATAATTTTAATTCGTTCAATAAAATATTGTATTCTTCAACAATATCCTTGCTATCACAGCTCACCATAAATAATAAAAGCGAGTTACGTTCAATGTGACGTAAGAAACGGAGGCCTAATCCTTTTCCTTCGTGTGCACCCTCAATAATTCCGGGAATATCGGCCATCACAAAACTTTTGTAATCACGATATTCAACAATTCCCAAATTTGGAACTAATGTTGTAAAGGGATAATTCGCTATCTCAGGTTTTGCAGCACTCACCACCGAAAGTAAAGTTGATTTTCCTGCATTCGGGAAACCAACCAAACCTACATCGGCTAAAACTTTTAATTCTAATATTTTCCATTCATTTCTTCCGGCTTCGCCCGGTTGTGCATGACGAGGCGTTTGCATGGTAGGCGATTTAAAATGCGAATTACCTAAACCACCTCGTCCACCTGCAACAATAATATGTTCTTCTCCGTCTTCTTTTATTTCAAAAAGTACTTCACCTGTTTCGGCATCCTTGGCAATTGTACCAAGTGGAACTTCTAAATATTCATCTTTACCTTGTTTTCCACTGGAGTTGGAACTTCCGCCACTTTCACCTTCTGTAGCAATTACATGTTTACGATATTTTAAATGGATCAAGGTCCACAATTGTTTATTACCTTTTATAATAACATGTCCACCGCGACCTCCATCGCCTCCATCCGGTCCACCTTTAGCAGTGAACACATCACGGTGCAAATGCCTAGAGCCTGGTCCGCCTTTTCCGCTTCTGCAGCAGATCTTCACATAATCAACAAAATTAGTATCCACAAGTATAATTTTTTATCCGTATTTAAGGAGGGGTCACACTGAGCGTAGTCGAAGTGCTGACTTGATTAGAAATAACTGAATTTGACCTTCAGTCGTCCTTCGACTACGCTCAGGATGACTTTAGGTCAAATAGAGATGAGATTAATTTAAATTTATTTACGTTTTTTTCTTCCTTTGGCAGATGTTTTTTTTGCTGCTTTCTTCACGGTTTTTTTCTTCACCACTTTTTTAACAGTTTTCTTTTTGGCAACAACCTTTTTCTTCGCGACTTTCTTCGCAGTTTTTTTAGCAACCTTCTTTTTAGTTACTGTTTTCTTAACTACTTTCTTTTTTGCTACTTTTTTTGCGGGTTTTGCTTTTGCTTTCTTAGAAGGTTTCTTAGCAGCAGGCTTGCTTGTCATCTTTTTAATATTTGCAGCCTTTTTTTCACCTGTTTTTGAGTGACCGTTACTTTTCGAATGTTCCTTGCTTGAATTTGCTAACTGGATCACGGCAGTTTTTCTTTCCTCCTCTTCTTCAGCTTCCACACGTTTAATAGCATCAATTTCCAATAGTAAATGTGGTTCAATTTCATCGGCTACTTCAAAATCATTTACCGTAAGATCTAAATGTTCAAGGTCGGTTTCTAATTGGGTAAGATCAACTTCAGCTTTAATAAAGGTAATGCGATCCACTAAATTTTGGAAAATTGTTTCTTGAGTTCCAACACCATCTATCGAATGAAATTTTCCTTGCTCGCTATAATATGTTTTTAACGGTGAGGTTTTCATATTGTATTCGTTAATACGATTACGAATAATGCCTTCGTTCTTATCGTCTTCGCGTCCACTTGCTTGTCCGCGTAACAATAATCGTTTAGTTAATTCTTCATCATCCACTTCTAATGCTAACATGGCATGAATAGCTGTTCCTTTCTTTTGTAAAAGATCATCCAATGCAATTGCTTGAGCAGTTGTTCTTGGAAAACCATCAAAAATAAATCCTTTCACATTAGGATTTCCATCTAATTTCGATTCTGTCATTCCAATAACGATCTCATCACTCACAAGATCACCACGATCCATAATAGCTTTAGCTTGCAAACCAAGCGCTGTTCCGCGTGCAATTTCCGAACGCAAAAGATCGCCGGTGCTTAAATGCACTAAGCCGTATTTATTAATAAGATTTTCTGACTGTGTACCTTTGCCTGCGCCCGGAGGTCCAAAAAGTACAAGATTTAGCATTTCCATGTTGTTGTTTTTTATTTTTTATGCGAGAATATATATGTCCTTTAAATTTCTTCCTTGTCCGTCGTAATCCAAACCGTAACCAATTACAAATTCATTTGCTATCGTTAAACCTACATAATCGATCTTATGTTTCTTTTTGTAGGCTTCCGGTTTAAATAATGCCGCAGCAACTTTTATTTTTTTTGTTTTGGTTAAGGAGTCCATTAGTTTATCAAGTGTATTACCCGAATCAACAATATCTTCAACAATAACCACTGTTCTGTTCTCAAGATCCTCGCTTAAACCAATAAGTTCGGAAACAATTCCGCTACTGGATGTTCCTGAATAACTTGAAAGTTTAATAAAGGAGATCTCGCACGGAATAGTTACTTCTCTTAAAAGATCAGCAGCAAACATAAAAGAGCCATTTAAAACTACTAAAAAAATCGGAAGTTCGTTGGCCAGTTCTGAATTTATTTTTTCGGCAATATTTTTTACGGCCTCATTTATCTTTTGAGCGCTAATGTAGGGCTTGAATTGTTTGTCTTTTAAAGTGATCAACTGACTCATAATGAGGGCGCAAATATACGGCTTTTACGTATATTTGCGGCTCTGGCACACATAGGAAACGATATATTAAAAGCAAAAGAATTGCTCCAAAAAGGCGAGTTAGTGGCTATTCCTACCGAAACGGTATACGGTTTGGGTGCCAATGCCCTTGATACCAAAGCTATTTTGAGGGTATATGAGGTAAAACAACGTCCGCATTTTGACCCATTGATCATTCATGTTTTTGAGATGAATGAGGCTTTAAAGTATGCAGACCTTAAGGATGAACGTTTAAAAAAATTGGCACAAAAATTTTGGCCCGGACCATTAACTCTTTTATTACCTAAAAAAAATATAGTTCCTGACCTTGTTACTTCAGGTTTAAGTCAGGTTGCAGTTCGTGTTCCAAAACATGAACTCACCTTGCAATTATTAAAGCAATTAAATTTTCCCATCGCCGCTCCAAGTGCAAATCCGTTTGGATATGTGAGTCCTACCGAACCCGAGCATGTAAATAAACAATTGGGAGATAAAATAGATTATATTTTAGACGGTGGAAAATGCACAGTTGGAATTGAGTCTACCATTATCGGAATTGAAGATGGCGAAGTTTGTGTTTATCGTTTGGGCGGGTTAGCAATAGAAGATATTGAAAAAGAAGTTGGAAAAGTAAGTTTAAGAATAAATAATTCGAGCGATCCAAAAGCGCCGGGACAATTGAAAGATCATTATGCCCCAAATAAACCATTATATATTGGAAATTTGGATGAGTTGATCGCAAAACATAGCACAAAAAAAATTGCAGCCATTTGTTTTGGTAAAACACCTTCTGCAAAACAAAATGTAACGTACTTTTATTTATCGGAAAAGGAAAATTTAAAAGAGGCTGCGATAAATTTATTTTCTTTTTTAAGAAGAACGGGAGAAGGAGATCTTGATGTGATAGTGGCAGAGCTATTGCCGGAGAAAGGTTTGGGAAGAGCGATCAACGACCGGTTAAGGCGGGCGGAAACGAAAACTCTTTAGAGGCAGAAACCACAGAGCGCTAACGCTGCACAGAGGTTTGCACAGAGGTCACTATGAAAAGAAAGCGAAGTTTTCTTTTTTTTATGCGGTTAGTTGTTCCTCTGTGTTCTCTGTGTAAATCTCTGTGGTTTCTGCCTCTAGAAAATTAGTAATTCACTCTGCTAATTTCATTATCCGCCTTCACATACACCCATTCCAAAAATTTTAATTCCGATATCTTGGTTGGGAAACTTTCAGGTGTTTCGTCGTGCAATAATTCGTTTATGGGATATGCATCATCAATTTTGGTCTTTCCCCTTGTTTTCGGTTTCAAATAAAATCGATTATTCATTTTCTCATCGGTGAATTCAATAAGGTAAACGGTTGTATCACCATCAAAAAATAATTTGTCGCTTACTTTTACGGTGACTGTTCGCTGTAAAAAACTTCTCTTTGGGTTAATAGGACTAATATCAATCATTTGTCCGATCTTGGCCGTTAAAAAATATTCGTGCGAATTTTCTCCGCGAATCTTAATATCTATAATATTAAATAAACTAAAATCCTCATCGTTATTCTTTGTAATGTAAAACGGAAGTTTGATAGTGATGGGTTGGTAGTAATTCTTATAGATCTTGAATCGGCTTACCCTTAGAATTACCAATACAAACAAAAAACCATTACTAAAAACAGCCGTAAAAGAATCGGATAGGGCAGATGTAAAACCTTTGGTATACGTTTTATAAAAAATTCCAATGAGCATGGTAAAAAAATACCAAAGCATGAGCCTGTAAAAGATACTTCCTGAATAATGGATCTTTGAGTAATTAAAATAGGAAGAAAAATTAACCGCGTTGTTTAACATAGTGATCCAAAAATTTATTCCAATGAGATAAACAATAATTACGAATACCGGCGCCACATAATGAAAACTCGGATTCATGATAAAATAATCAAATAAGCCATGAGAGCTGATAGCTGTTGCGAAACCAATTAACGTATTTGCTAAATGATTTCCGCGATTAAATATCTTAAAACGACAATAACCGTAAGTGATGATGCTGGTGTTGATGATGTGTTCTAATACAGAATAAAAAGATCGATCGGTAATAATATCAATTCCGTAACGTCCAATGTACATGGTATTCTCAACCAAAGCGAATCCTAATGCGACCATTCCTGCATAAATTAAATAATCAACCGACTCGTTCACTTGTTTTTTGAGTAATTGAAAAACGATGATAACGCCAACAACTTTACTTAATTCTTCGGTGAATCCAATTCCAAGGATGGAATAAATAAGGTCATTGAGTGGTTCTCCATTTAAAGCAAATGCTACCGTTTCATGAAACCGGTACATTAAAATACTTAGGTAGGGAGTTCCGCACCCAATTAAAAGTGCAATTACTAAATAAATGATGCGTTCAGGTTCAAAAACATCTATGCGTCGGAAATAATCTATCCAAACGATCACCGAAACAAGTGCCGATAAAACTATGGCGGTTATTAGAACGTATGGACCCATTAAACAAATATATCAAATGAAATGGTTAAATGACACTTTTAGGTTTATAATATAATAATAGGCGAATTTTAATTTTAATGAAAACCTAAAAAAATAGTTAACTTTATTACTATGATACGGGTGTGTGTTTTTATACTTATGCTTTATGCATCAGGGTGTATTGCTCAAAATAAGGCCATTGATTCGCTGATCAATATTTTGAATAGTGGAAAACAGGATACAGTGCGTGTTTTGCGTTTGTGTTCTTTATGTAGCGAATACAGATCGATAGGCCAATATGATAACGCGTTGGCGCATGCAAAACAAGCATATCAATTATCGGGACAACTAAAGTTTAATCATGGTCTTGCCCGTTCGAGCAGCAACATGGCCAATGTTTATTACAAACAAGCGAATTATCCGTTAGCGTTGAAAAGTCATTTTGAAGCTTTAAAGATCAGGCAAGAAACTAATGATAAATGGGGAATGGCCGAAACATACCATAATCTTGGTGCTGTATACGAGAAAATGAGCGATTACCCTAAAGCACTTGAAAGTTATTCTACTTCATTGGACATGCATCTTAAATTGGGAGATCAGGATAATATAACCAAAACGTATAGTAGTATGGGAATTGTGTACGAGAAGCAGGGAAAATATAACAAAGCCCTTGAATGTTTTTCTTTATCTATTGCAGGATTGAGTGAAAAGGAAAGGGAGAATAGTTCGTTGTACTCTGCTGACCTGATGAATATAGGAAATACTTATATACAACAGGGAAATTATGAAGAGGCTTTAAAATATGAACAGTCTTCTTTGGAAATGGAGAGAAAAAAGGGGAATAAGCAGGGAATTGCTGATGCTTATAGTAATATTGGTGTTATCTATGAGAAGCAAGGTAAATACTCTAATGCAAAGAAGAATCATAACAATTCTCTTGACATAAAAAAAGATCTTGGAGACAAACAAGGTATCGCTAGTTCATATAATAATCTTGCGATACTCGAAAAGAAAAAAGGTGATTATCCGGAGGCTCTTAAAATGCAGTTTGCAGCATTGGCTATTTACCAGGAAATAGGCGATAAAGAGAATATTGCTATTTCTAATTGTAATCTTGGTTTATTGCAAGCCATACTTAAAAAATTCAAGGATGCAGAACGGTGTTTTGATAAAGCGCTGAAGCTTTCCCTCGAAATTGGAAGCAAAAGCTTGGTAACAATAAGCTATAGAAATCTTGCTTCACTATATAATGAGATGTCGACTTTAAAAGGCGTTAGTTTGAAGGAGTCAAATTCATATCAGTTAAAAGCGCTTGAGTTTTTTAAACAATACACTGCTGACATGGAAGCTATTAATAAAAGAGAAGAGGAGTAGGTTTGCCGTTTTATTCTGTGAGCAAAGATCACATTCGTATCGTCTGCGTTCTATCCGGTCCAACTGATACAATTGTAATTGGAGTCTCCGTTTCTTTTTCAATGAATTTAATATAATCCATTAATTCCTTTGGAAGCTTGCCTTTGTCAGTTACACCAGTTAAGTCAACACTCCAGCCTTTTACCGTAGTGTAAACCGGTTGTAAATATTTTGGATCTATATTATAAGGCAGGTAATCAATTTTTTTACCATTGTGTAAATAGTGCGTGCAAATATCTAACGATTCAAAATCACTTAACACATCGGCCTTCATCATCATTAATTCTGTTACACCATTAATGGTGATCGCATATTTTAATGCAGGAATATCTAACCAGCCTGTTCTTCTCGGACGACCGGTTGTACTTCCAAACTCTCTACCTATTTGACGCATTTTTTCACCGATAGGATTATCTAATTCTGTAGGAAATGGTCCGCTGCCTACGCGCGTGCAATATGCTTTAAATATTCCAATAACATTTCCAATTCTGTTCGGTGCAATTCCTAATCCGTTACAAGCGCCCGCGCAAATAGTGTTTGAAGATGTTACAAATGGATAAGATCCAAAATCAATATCCAATAACGAACCTTGCGCGCCTTCGGCCAATATTTTTTTACCGGCTTTAATGGCATTGTTCACGTAATGTTCGGTATCAACAAATTGCAATTGCTTTAAATAGTCAATTGCCTCAAACCAAGTTGGCTCAAGTTCCGCTAAATTATATTCAAAATTATGGTAGGATAATAATTGCTTGTGTTTTTCAACTAAGGCATCGTATTTTTCTTTGAATTCTTTTGTTTCAATATCGCCAATGCGTAATCCGTTGCGTCCGGTTTTGTCCATGTAAGTCGGACCAATTCCTTTTAACGTAGAACCAATTTTATTTTTTCCTTTAGAAGCTTCACTCGCAGCATCCAACAAACGATGCGTTGGTAATATCAAATGTGCGCGGCGACTGATCATTAATTTACTTTTTACATCTACTTTTAAAGCCGCTAATGCATCTAATTCTTTTTTAAAGATCACGGGATCAATTACCACACCATTTCCCACAACATTTACTGCGGTAGGATGGAAAATTCCGCTAGGAATAGTATGAAGCACATGTTTGATGCCATTGAATTCTAAGGTATGCCCGGCATTTGGTCCGCCCTGAAAACGGGCAATAATATCATACGCAGGGGTTAAAACATCCACAATTTTCCCTTTTCCTTCGTCGCCCCACTGCAGGCCTAATAATACATCAGCTTTGTTCATTTTATAAAAGTAAAGGGCAAATATATCATAATTGCAGAAGTAAGTATGAGCATTTTATTAACTATTATGGCATGTTTTTAATATTGGCCAATTAGCAAATAAAATACTAAATTAGCACCTCTTAATAAGTAAATATGCAATACGATATCATTGTTATAGGAAGCGGACCGGGCGGTTATGTTACTGCCATTCGCGCTGCGCAATTGGGTTTTAAAACAGCCATTGTAGAAAAAGAAAGTTTGGGCGGTGTGTGTTTAAATTGGGGTTGTATCCCAACCAAAGCGCTTTTAAAAAGTGCGCAAGTATTTGAATATTTAAATCATTCGAAAGATTACGGAATTAGTGCCGATAATATTAAAGCAGATTTTAGCGCGGTTGTAAAACGGAGCAGAGATGTAGCCGATGGCATGAGTAAAGGTGTTCAGTTCTTGATGAAGAAAAACAAGATTGATGTGATCATGGGAACTGCAAAAGTAAAAGCGGGGAAGAAAGTTAGTGTTATAGGTGCAGACGGAAAACTAGAAGAACATTCGGCCAATCATATTATTATTGCAACAGGAGCACGTTCGCGCGCACTACCAAATTTACCACAAGATGGTAAAAAAATAATTGGTTATCGCGAAGCAATGGTTTTACCTAAACTTCCAAAAACCATGGTAGTTGTGGGAAGCGGGGCTATTGGTGTTGAGTTCGCTTACTTTTATGCAACGATGGGAACGAAAGTTACTGTAGTTGAATTTTTACCAAATATTGTTCCTGTAGAAGATGAAGATGTAAGTAAACAATTGGAACGTTCATTCAAAAAAATTGGAATTGATATCATGGTGGATTCTTCGGTGGAGAGTGTTGACACAAAAGGAGAAGGTTGTAAAGTGAATATCAAAACAAAAACAGGGAATATAAGCTTAGATGCAGAGATCGTTTTATCAGCCGTTGGAATTGAAGCAAATATTACAGGACTTGGTTTAGAAGAAGTAGGAATTAAAACCGACAAAGGAAAAATTGTTGTCGATAAATTTTATAAGACAAACATTCCGGGTTATTATGCCATTGGAGATTGTGTTCCCGGTCAGGCTTTAGCGCATGTGGCAAGTGCCGAAGGAATTACCTGCGTAGAAAAAATAAAAGGCACACATGCCGAAGCCATTGATTATAATAATATCCCCGGCTGTACGTATTGTCAACCCGAAATTGCATCGGTTGGTTTTACCGAGAAAAAAGCAAAAGAAGCAGGCTATACCATTAAAGTTGGAAAATTTCCATTCTCTGCCTCAGGCAAAGCAAGTGCATCAGGCGCAAAAGACGGATTCATAAAATTAATTTTTGATGCCAAATACGGTGAAGTATTAGGCGCGCATATGATAGGTGCCAACGTTACCGAAATGATAGCCGAAATTGTTGCTATTCGTAAATTGGAAACTACAGGACACGAATTAATAAAAACTATCCATCCACATCCAACCATGAGCGAGGCTATAATGGAAGCTGCAGCGGCGGCTTATGGGGAGGTGATACATTTGTAGTAACTTTTGTCACCCAGAGCGAAGTAGAAGGGTGCTTAATTTTTATATATTTGGTTTATGAAAATAGAGGTAGCTGTTCTTATGTTGTTCGCCTGTTTGGTCTTCCTTGCTTGTAAAAAAGAAGAAAAACAAACAACTGTAGTAACTAATCCTAATGCTCCTGCACCAAGCCCTCCAGCCACTAGTAGCGCAACCGTTTTTTCAGGCATATTCAGCGCTACTTCTTATACATCTTATGGGGTTGGAAGTTCAGTCCCAGTTATAACCATGTACGC
>JAHEYC010000012.1:0-17087 GCA_023251775.1 Sphingobacteriaceae bacterium
TTGATACGATGCATTCGGCAATATAGAGTTGAATAGTTTTGTAGCATTAGAATTAGTGGGGAATTGCTGCGTTTTATTTAACTCGGCTTGCTGTCCTGAAACCCCAAGTGTGAAATTGTATTTTTCTTTTTGATAACGATAACTGATACCGCCCAAATGAGCCAAGTAAGTACTATTAAATACATTCGACACTAATGAATCAACAATGCTGTAATCGTTCGCAATGTTATTCTTATCGTATGTATTTTTAGTAGATGCAGAGGAGTTATAGGTGAACATATAATTCAACGACAAAAAACTCACTTTACTCAAGGGCTCGGTATAATTAAGATTACTTGTTGAATTGAACGCGTATTTAGTGAGATCTGAATGTTGATCAACTGTATCGATAATAGTTGTTGCATTATAATAACCATTGTAGGAAGTAAGACTACTTGTTCCGGTACTTGGATTATAAGTGGGATTAATATCCAATGAAATAGTTCGTCCTTGTTTTAAGAACGAGTGACGGTATAACATCGGAAATGAAATGGAAGATCCTGAAAGGTTAGATCTGTAATCATTTGTGATACTACTTACTGTTACCGACCGTGTTGTAACACCATCAAGACCACTTGAACCATTATTTATTTGCAAAGAAAATTTTGGTTGCAATAAAATGGAGTTGAATGAATCTAGTTTATGTTCGAAACGGATGCTTAATCGGTTATTGTAATTCGTACTCTTTGCTTCATTTACTTCGGTGTAATTTAATCCTGAGTTGCCACCCGAAAGATATTGTCGTAATAAATTTGAGGTTGCTTTATTATCTGTCATATTGAAAAAATAGGAAGTAGTAATGCTTGTATTTTTCCCCCACTGATCAGAATAATTTATACCAAACGCATTAGTGCTGCTTATTCCATTCTTTGTATTCACCAAAAAATTTTGAGAACTACTTTGATTTCCGCCACCACTGTATCCGCCACTTCCGCCGCTGCTTCCACGGTTTCCTCTATCGCCGCCCGAACTGCCACCACTTCCGCCTCTTTGATTGGAAGAACCCGAACTCATTACGCCTAAAAGATCTTCGGTACTAAAATTTTGCTCATTAACATTGTTGGTCATAGCCATCACCGTTAAACGTTGTTTATCTTTAAAGCGATTTACAACGGCACCACCTTTGTATTTATCTTGGTAACCACCGCCACCGTATAATTTTCCAAATATCCCATTCCTGAATTGCATTTTTGTAATGATGTTCATTGTTTTGCTACTATTACCATCATCAATACCTGTAAAAGTGGACTGATCACTTTTTTTATCGAACAATTGAACTTTATCAATTACTTCGGCAGGTAAATTTTTAAGTACGGCATTTGGATCATCCCCAAAATAGGGTTTACCATCCACCAATACTTGTTTTACATCTTCGCCTTGTGCCTGTACTTTTCCGTCAACAATTACAACACCGGGCATTTTAGTAACAAGATCTTCGGCTGTAGCATCTTTATTTGTTTTAAATGCGTTGGCATTGTAGGCAGTGGTATCGCCATTTTGTGTGGCTGTTACGGCTGTTGTGGTTACTTCTACTTCCCCTAATGTTTTTGAATTTGTTTTTAGTTTTATTCTTCCCAAACGCATGTTATCGGTCAATTCTATTTTTCTAATATCATCTTTGTAACCTAAAAATTGAATTTTAAGAATATAAGTTCCGGCAGGAATTTCATCCAGTTTAAAAATTCCTCTGAAATTTACCGACGCCGCTTTTACAAGTGAAGAATCATCAGCTTTTAAAAGACTAACAACCGCACCAACTGCCGAAGAATCATCGGCATCCACTACTTTTGAAAAAATTGAAAAATTCTGTGATAGGACAGGAAGAGACAGTAAAAAAAGAAAAAGAATATAAAATGGTCTCCTCATTAATTTATAAACGAACGCCTAAGATACAAACATCATCTACCTGTTCCAAATCGCCTTTCCAGCCAAAGAAACGTTGTTCAATTTTTATTTTTTGTTGATCCAATGGTAATGAAGAAATATCCAAAAGTAATTCCCCTAATTGTTTGTATTTGAATTTTTTTCCTTGTTGTCCGCCAAACTGATCGGCATAACCATCGGTATAAAGATAAAGCATATCACCTTTTTTATAAGAAATATTGAATAATTTAAAAGGCTCTGACGTCTCACCACTTCCAACGGGCATTTTATCTGTAGGAAGATGTTTGAGCTCGCCGTTACTTATCACAACAGGCGCATTATTAGAAGCGACATAATGGATCATTTTATTTTTTACATCAAAGCAAATTAGTATGCCATCCATACCATCCTTTCTTCCATCTTTTGAGATACTTTCGATCAAACGTTCGCGCACATGTTCAAATACTTTGCTTGGGTCACGGATCTGTTTTTCTTTTATGGCTTCGTTCAAAAAACTAATATTAAGTAAACTCATAAAAGCGCCCGGAACACCATGTCCTGTACTATCGCAAACTGCCAAATAAAAAAGTTCGCGTTCTTTTATCTTCTCCGGCTTTTTATCCGATCCAAATACTTCAAATGTTTGATCTGAAGAGGCGCTTGTTGCCCAATAAAAATCGCCACTAACAATGGCTTTTGGTTGATAGAACACAAAACTGTCGGGGAGAGTTTGATTCACAAAATCGTGATTGGCAATAAGGGTGCGTTGAATATTTTCGGCATAGCTAATAGAATCAATTATCTCTTTTTGTTTTTCGGCCAAAAGCGCGTTTTGAACTTTGGTAAGTTTTTGTTGTTCTTCAATGATATTTTTTTGCTTGCTTGTTATTTTAAAACGATTGAACATGAATCCTCCAAAGAGCAATAAAAGAATACTTCCACCATACAGAACGAATTTCATTGTCTTCTCTTGTTTTAATTCACTTTCTTGCGCCTTGATCTGTGCATCTTTTACTTTATCTGCTTCTTGTTGCCTAATACTGTCTGTCGCTAATTTTTTATCATAAGCTAATTGGAATTCTTTTTGTAAAGATGATTTACGATTGCGCTCATTTGAAAAACTGTCTTTCATAAGCACAAATAATTCGTGCATTTGCAGAGATCTTGGCAGATCATTCTTTAATTTATAAACTTTGTATAAAACATCGGCTGCGTTTCGAATGCTTAGGATATGTTTACTTTCTTTAGCAATGATCAAGCCTTTGCTCGCAAATTTTTCCGCTTCAGCTAATTCTTTTTTGTCAAGTTTGATCTTAGCCATTTCAGTTAAACTCTCTGTAATACCACGTTTGTCCTGAACTTCTTCTCTAACTTTAAGGGCCCGTTCGGAAAAAATGTATGAACTATCGAGATCACCTTTAAGATAATATACTTTGGAAAGATTTTGTAAGGAGTAACCGAGACCTTTTTTATCGTTGATCTTTTCTTGAATTTTTATTGCTTTTATTATAAGAACCGGTGCATTTTTGTAATCACCTTTTTGTTGATAAAAAAAACCGAGATTATTATAAGTAGACGCAAGCCCCATACTATCGTTTATCTTTAAACGAAGCTTTAAACACTCTTCAATAAACGAGATGCATTTAGTGATATTCCCGTTCCTATTATAGATGATACCAATATTATTTAGGCAATCTGCCTTCAAGGAAATATCGTTTATCTCAACGGCATATTTTAAACTCAGATGGAAATTCTCTTGCGCTTCAGCCAAACGATTTTTTACAAAATAAATTTCTCCCAATTGCAAAGCGCTTTCGCCCTTGTCTTTTTTGCTCGACTTAGGATCATTGATAACGGCTGTTAACGAATCTTCTGGAGTTACTTGTGCTTTAATAGTTGAACACCAAATAAAAAAAACAAGGATGCATATGAATAGTTTGTTCATGAATGGGATCAAAAGCGAATTCCTAAAATGCAAACGTCATCCACTTGTTCCAGGTTTCCTTTCCAGTTGGCAAAGGTAGTTAAAAGGACGGCTTTTTGTTCGTCCATTTTTTTGCTTGAAATATCTAATAGCAATTGATTAAGCTTACCATATTTGAATTTTTTACCGTTTGGTCCGCCAAACTGATCCGGATATCCATCCGTAAACAAATAAAATATATCGTTGGCGCTCACATCTTTTTCATGTGTTGTAAATTTCTTTCGATGATCGCTTTTTCCTACGGGTTGTTTATCCGCTTTCACTTCCCTCATTTCGCCTCCTGAAATATACCAAAGTGGATTATTGGCGCCGCTCCAATAAGCTTTCTTTTTTGTTTTATTAATGCACAGTAACGAGATATCCATTCCATCTTTTATCTCTTCGCCACTTTTTGAAAAAGTTTCCAATACAAGATCAGTTGTTTTGTCAAGAATTGGTCCGGGCATTTTTAAATTAAATTCTTTCACAGCTTTGTCCAACGAATTACTGCAAACAATACTCACCATAGCTCCCGGAACGCCATGTCCTGTTGAATCGGCAGCCGCAATGTAAATAAGTTCATCAGTTTGATAGAACCAATAAAAATCTCCGGCAATAATATCTTTGGGCGTATATAAAATAAAATTCTCGGGAATAAAACTCGAAATAAGATCGAATGGCGGCAATATGGCTTGTTGCAAACGTTTGGCGTAAGTGATACTATCAATGATCTCTTTATTTTTATCGCTCAGTTCTTCTTTTTGCGCAACTACTTCGGCAGTTCGTAATTTAACTTGGATCTCAAGATCCTCTTTTTGCGATTCTATCAATCGCTTGCGTTCACGTTCTTGTTCAAGAGTAATAGCAGAAAGGTCTTCAACCTCTTTTAATTTTAGTTTTAATGATCTATTTGTTTTGGCAAAACTGAAAGCAAGGTACATTGACATCGTGAAAGGGATACTTAATACGCCAATGGCTAGGAAACAAAAGATACAGATGCCAAGGAAAGAATCGGGTTTAAATGAAACGCCAAATAAATTAAATACGAGATAATAGATCCCTGCAATATAAATGAACGTAAGAAATCCTCGTCCAACCATTTTAATACCTTCCATTTTTTTGCGAATGGCGGTTGAGATCAATGTTCCTGTTACAAAGCATGCCGTACTAATGCTAAACACGATCAAACCGTACAATACACCGCTATTTATGCCGGGTACAAAAAATAAAATGAAGAGAATAACAAGCGCAGCAATGTTTGTATAACGTTTTAATTTTTTTGGTGTTTCCGTATAAACAATAGAGTAAACCAACTGAAGCAACATGTAAAATGAAAGCACGGCTAAGCGCCATGTTAAGTAATTTGAGGCGATCTGAAGTGTTGGTGTAGTGGAATGCGTAGAAAACTCGTAGAAAAGTATGAAGGAACCGAAACAAAAAGTGAACAAACTATAGGTTAGATTAGAGTGCTGTTCTTTATAAAAAAAATAAATTAAAAGGTGAAGTACGCTTAATGCAATAAGAAATCCGAATATGACCAAGAAACCTGTAGAATAAATGCCTTGCGTACTAAGGGAATCGGTGAACTCGGAATTATTTAATCCAATGAATAAATTAAATCCAAGATCCGGGCGGTTGAATAAAAGATCATGTAGATGCGATCGATGATTAGAATATCTTACGCAAATTACATGTTCGCCTTTCTGTTTAAATGAAAAGGAAAATGGTATTCGTCGCGGATTCAAAAGAATTTCATTATCAGAGTTAACATCCGGGTTTCCATATGAACGGATAAAAACACCATCAATAAATAATTGCGAGGCACCTTGATGTGCCATTATAATAAATAAGGGAATTCCGGTAAGGTTTGAATCAATGGATATTTTTGCCCTGAACCAAATGACCGAGCTAAAGTCAAACTTATTTTTTACTTCTTCCTCTGTGAGTTTTGTTAGATCGATCCAATTGTTATCATCTAATTTTAATTGTGAATTAGAAGTATCGTCGCCATTTTTGAATTTCCAATTTGTAACTTCAACAGCCGCATCTTTTTTGAGACTATCTAATACGATAGGTTGAAGAATTTGACCTAACGAGTTAAATGAGATCAAAAAAAATAATGCGACATAAAGCAAGTTCACATGCTTAAGCCATGTATTCACATCCCTTCGATCTATTAACTCATTCATAGGGTAAAAATAGCAAAATATGTGAACGTATTAAACTTAATAGAGTTAAAGTCTGATGCCTAGAATACAAACGTCATCAACTTGCTCCAAAAGGCCCTTCCAATTCTGAAATGTCTCTAAAAGCACTTTCTTTTGTTCCTGTAATGGTAAAGTAGATATCTCAGAAATAGTTTGAAGCAAACGTTTTGTTTTGAATTTCTTTCCTTTTTCGCCACCAAACTGATCTGAGAAGCCATCGGATAGTAAATAGAATTTTTTTGTTGGTGTGATATCGAAAGGCGTATTTAAAAATAATTTGCAAGAATTATCAGATGAACCACCAACAGGGAATTTATGTCCGGGATAAATTTCCATTTTGCCATTATCAACGGCGATCAAAGGCCTACCTGCGCCGCAAAATGCACCTTTATTTGTAAGGGTATCAAAAGCAACAACTGCAATATCCATTCCATCATTATTGGAATTTGTATTCTTATTTAAGAGTTGATGAACTTTATAGTCTAATTCTCTCAAAATAAAAGAGGGATTTACTTGTTTGCCTTCTTTGATGATCTGATTTAAAAGATCATGACCAATGATCGACATAAAAGCGCCGGGAACACCATGTCCTGTGCAATCGGCCAATATCATCACAATAGTATCATCGATCCTGTCGAGCCAATAAAAATCACCGCTTACAATATCTCTTGGTTCAAATAATACAAACGATTCGGTGAACTGACTTTTAAATTCAATAAGTTCGGGCAATACAGCAGATTGAATTCGTTTGGCATATAAGATACTGTCCGTAATATCATTTGACTTGGCCTCAATGATCTCTTTTTGTTTAATGATCTCGTTGTTCTTAAGTTCGAGAGAGAGGTTTGTTTTTCTGCGATTGATATTGCTTCTCACAATAAAAAAAGAAACGATCGCCAGTAAAATAATTCCAATGATAGCTGTATAAATGATCCATTGTTTTCTTTTTAATTGGAGTTCGGATATTTCTTTTTCATTTTTTAGAAGTGCCACTTCCTTTTCAATTTTTTCTTTTCCAAAGGCGGCTTCAAGGCTGGCGAGTTTATCTCCGAAGTTGAGCGAATCGTTTAGTTTAGCGTAATATTTATGCGATAAAAAAGCATCTTTGTAATTACCCATATCGGCATAAATGAGAGAGAGTTGATTATAATCGGTGATCAATCCTTGCGGTAAATGTCCTTTATTACTTGCCTCAATCGCTTTGTGAATTAATTCAAGCGCTTTTTTATGATCACCCTTTTCTCTACTAATATCAGCTAGATTCCTATAATTCAATTCCAATCCTTCCAAGTTATTGATCTCGGTATTTATTTCCAGTGCTTTATTTAAAAATAGAATGCACGAATCCATTTGTTTTTTGGCACGATAGATCTCGCTGAGATTATTCAATGTTAACGCAATTCCGCTTTTATTTCCGATCTTTGTATTTATTTGAAAGGCCTCAAAATAATATGCTTTAGCTTTTGTTTTGTCGCCAAGCTCATCGTATATCAATCCTACATTACTGGTTGAGATGGCCAAACCTTCGAGGAAATTCTTTTTGCGAAAAATATCCTGAGCATGTATAAAATGTTTGAGCGCATCATTTTTGCTGTGTTGTCGCCAATAAATTAAACCAACATTATTTAACGACCAAGCTAATGGAACGCTGTCTTTTATTTCTTCACGGATCTTGATTGCTTTTAAATACGCAACAATGGCATTATCAAAAGAGCTTTGTAAATAATTCGCAAAGCCAATGTTATGAAAGCATTGAGCCTCTAATTTTTTTCGTTTGATGGTTTGCGCAATGTTCAATGCATCGGCATATATTTTCAGTGCAAGATCTATTTGTCCGGTGCGTTCAAGCGCCACGCCAACAACGCGCATACTTTGAGCGTACCACAATTGGTTAGGTAATTTAGACGTGCGATTTAAAACCTGCGCTTTATGTCTTAAAATATTCTTGAATTCCCCATCGCTTATTTGTTTAAGTTGTAAGCGATAAATGATTTTAGCTCCGTTGGTGTCGAGTACCGGCGAATTAAGAATAATTTTTACAGAATCTATTTGATCGGTTTGACCAAATGAACAATAAAAGTTGACACTAAAAAATAATATGAATAGTAATGATCTCAAATTTAAAATCTAATTCCTAAAATACAAACATCATCTACTTGCTCAAGATCACCTTTCCAATTCTCAAATTCTGAAAATAGTAATTCTTCTTGCTTCGTTACCGGCAAATGATGATTCTTTAAGATGAGATCGTTCAATGGTTTATATTTATATTTCTTTCCTTTTGGTCCGCCAAACTGATCGGCAAATCCATCGGTGTATAAATATAACTCATCACCTTTTTTCATTTCAAATCTGTAAAGCTTGAAGGGCTCATTCTTTTCGCCTTTCCCGACCGGCATTTTATCAGTACCCAAAACACTTAATTCATTATTTATTACGATCACCGGTGCATTATTGGCGGCGGCATAAGTTATTTTTTTACTGCCTTCTTTCACACAAATAAGTATTCCATCCATCCCATCTTGTCTTCCATCTTGTGAGATATTATCCACCAATCGTTTTCTCACATAATTAAACACCTCATTTGGTTCAACTATATTTTTTTCGGTGATGGCCTCATTCAAAAAATTGATATTTAGTAAACTCATAAAAGCACCGGGCACACCATGTCCTGTGCTATCACACACCGCTAAGTAAAGTCGATCTTCTTTTTTAGCCGCCCAATAAAAATCGCCACTTACAATATCCTTTGGTTTAAACACTACAAAGCTATCCGGCAAAGTCTCGTTCACCAGTTTATGATTTGCCAGTAATAATTTTTGGATCTGTCGTGCGTACTGCAGCGAATCAAATATCTCTTTTTGTTTTTCTTCAATGATCTTGTTCTTGCCTTCAACTTTGGTTTTTTCTTCAACAACATCAGCAGTACGTTCTATAATGATATGTTCTAATTCTTTTTGGCGTTTCAATAATGCTCGCGTGCGCCATTTCAAATAGATCACAGCTGAAGCGATAAACACTAAAGCATAAATAACATAAGCCCAAATTGTTTTCCACCATGGTGGAAGAATAACAAATTTATATTCAAACGACTTGCTCCATACTTCTAAAACACCACGCGCCCTTACTTTAAAAGTATAGGTGCCGTGATCAAGATCGGTATATACGGCTCTAGTTTCGGTTGTAATAGGATGCCATTCCATATCCGAACCTTCCAATATATATTGGTAACGTAACTTGTGTCCGTTAAGCCAATTTATTGCGGAATAATTAAACGTGATGTTATTGATATTATAAGGAAGTTCTAAATTCTCCGGGTAATTTCTAAATGATGGAACTCCGGTAAAATGAATATTCTTCAAATTAGTTTGCTTTCGCTCTCCGATCGGCCAATCTTTATTGGCCGAAATGGAATCTTTTAGGCTGTTGAAATCAATAAAACTTTGTTCCAATGATATTGAATTCAAATGAATTTCCGGAATATCTCGATCTATGGGAATATCTGTGGTTTGCAAAGTAGTTAAACCTTTAATACTTCCCCACCAGGCTCTACCTTTACTATCCATCAATCCACTATTGCTAGTGAAATCTTCCCCTCGTAAACCATCTTGTCGACCGTAGGTAAATAATTCAACATCGTTCAAAGAATGGCCGTTGTTTTTTAAGAGTAAATGATTGATCCCAAAATCAGTGCTTATCCAAACACCAACGTTGCCATTTTTTATGGATACTTCTTTATCCTCAATTATACTTCTGATACTGTTGTTGGTTAATCCTTCCTCTTTGGTAATGCTCATCATATATTTACCATCATATCTATTAACTCCTTTGTTAGAGGTCCCTATCCACAAACCGCCCGATCGATCGATCAATAAATTTCTAATGGAATTACTTAATAAACCTTGTTCCTCTTTGAAGGAAAATATTTTTTTACCAACCATTTTATTTAATCCATTGGCGGTTGCAAACCACATATTCCCCTCTTTATCTTGTTGAATGTTGAGAACGTAATTACTATTTAAGCCTTGCTCCTTTCCGTAGCGTATAAATTGTTTGCCGTTAAACATTATGGCTCCTTGCTCATCCGAACCAAACCACATATTTCCATCCTTGTCTTCCATAACGCTGGTAAGACGGTGACTAAAAAGACCATTTACGGTAGTATAATGCTCAAATTGTTTTCCATCATATCTTACAAAACCAACATTTGGTATGATCATCCAGAGACATCCTTTTTTATCGCAATAAAATCTAAAAACAATGTCCAAAACCTGATTCTTATCTTTCATCACCACAATTTTTTTGCCATTATATTTACATAATCCGCCTCCATAAGTACCTAAGTATATATTACTTTTTTGATCCTCGCCCACACCCATGACGATCTTATTTTCAATTTCTTTATCTGTGAAATGTTTGAAGGAATTTTTTGTGAATCTGCACAAACCCCCACCTTCTGTGCCTGCCCAAATGTTACCATTCTTATCTTCCAACATACATACAACTGTGTTCACGGTTAATCCTTCTTTCTCTGTATACCATGTAAATTTTTTTCCGTCAAAGCAACTCATTCCACCATGGAAAGCAGAGAACCATACATTTCCTTTTCGATCCGCTAAAATGCTACGTACTGTATTATTAATTAAGCCTTGTTTATCTGTATATCGTTCAAATGTTCGTCCATCAAACTTTGTCACCCCTTCATCGCCTGCGATCCAAATATTTCCTAATAAATCTTGAGCACCACATATTGCACTATTTGATCCCATGCCAGAATTTTTATCGAATTGAATAAATCCTTTCCCATCAAAACAATAAATACCGGATGTTGAACTGCCACACCAAAGTTTTTTTGATCTATCAGCCATTAAAAATGTGGTTGAGGTAAGGTCAAATCCATTCCGTTTATCATATGTAGTAAATTTTTTCCCGTCAAAACAGGTTAAACCTTTTGGCGTAAGGGTCCAAATATTATCACCAAGAATTTCAACCGATCTTACTCGATTATCCGGAAACCCACTTAACGTATCAAATACTGTAAAGTAAACGCCATTATATTTTAGCAATCCATTATTTGTTGCCATCCAAATATTTCCTTCACTATCTTCTTTCAATCGAGGCCAAGTATCTTTTAAAATAGAGTTCTTCTCGCTAAACTTTTCGATCGACTTTCCATCATATTTTACAAAGCCTTCTTCGGAGGTTACCCAAATATTCTCATTCTTATCTTGAAATAACCTGCGTACATAGGAAGAGAAAAATCCTTGCGTTACATCTACATACTGAATGTTACAAACAGCCTCATCTCTAAAACGTGGAGTTGAGATAGGAATTGGTTCCGATAAAACGCAGGCAATAGTTCTTCCATTTGCCGAAACTATTGTTGGTGTATCTTTTATTGGAATTAAATGCTCCTTTACATAATTTGGATCAAGGGTAACTACGGAAGGTGGTAAAGCTTCATGAACATTGTCATTGTACGGAAGTATAGCCACTTCCTTCACAGAAATGATCATCGGTGCCTTTGCCTCATTTACCAAGGGTTTGGAGATGCTATCTGGAGAAACAGGTACACCTTGTGTTTCTACTGCTATTGGAATTTCCTTTAGATCTTTATTACCATCAGATCGTTGCTCACGGTGATCACATGCGTAAAGTAAGATGAAAAAAATAAATATATACTTAATGCTGCGCTTCAAGTAATTTTTTTAAAATATCAATAGCACTTTTGGCGATCACAGTGCCCGGACCAAAAATGAACGAAACACCATTCTTAAATAAGAACTCGTGATCTTGTTGGGGAATAACACCACCTGCAACGATCATGATATCGCTGCGACCGTATTTTTTTAATTCGGCGATCACTTGTGGGATCAATGTTTTGTGACCAGCCGCCAAACTCGAAACACCTAAAATGTGTACATCATTTTCCACAGCTTGCTTTGCTGCTTCTTGTGGCGTTTGAAAAAGCGGACCAATATCCACATCAAAACCAAGATCTGCAAAACTGGTGGCAATTACTTTTGCTCCTCGGTCGTGTCCATCTTGTCCCATTTTTGCAACCATGATGCGAGGTCGTCGGCCTTCTTTTGTGGCAAATTCATCCGACAATTTTTTTGCTTTTATAAAATCATCATCCATACTTATTTCTTTACTGTATACTCCTGTAATGGAGCGAATATTTGCTTTGTAACGTCCGTAAACTTTTTCAAGCGCAAACGATATTTCTCCTAAACTACATCTTACACGCGCTGCATTAATGGCAAGTTCTAAAAGATTTCCTGAATTTGTTTCTGCTGCTTTTGTTAAGGCATCAAGTGCTTGTTGTACGTCCGAATTATTGCGTTCGGCTTTTAATTTCTTTAAACGATCTAATTGTTGGTTACGAACTTTTGTATTATCAACATTTAATATCTCAATTGTTGTTTTTTCGTTGGTCTTGTAATTGTTCACACCAACAATGATATCTTTTCCGCTATCAATACGCGCTTGTTTTCTTGCTGCTGCTTCTTCAATACGCATTTTCGGAATTCCGGTCTCAATAGCTTTTGCCATTCCTCCCAATTCTTCCACTTCTTGTATCAAGGTCCAAGCCTTATGCGCAATTTCGTGAGTGAGTGATTCTACATAATACGAACCTCCCCAAGGATCAACCACTTTGCAAATATTTGTTTCTTGTTGTAAATATAATTGTGTGTTACGTGCAATGCGTGCGCTAAAATCAGTTGGCAATGCAATGGCTTCATCCAATGCATTAGTGTGTAAACTTTGCGTATGTCCCATTACTGCGGCTAATGCTTCCACACAGGTGCGTGTAACATTATTAAATGGATCTTGTTCGGTTAAACTCCAACCGCTGGTTTGACAATGTGTGCGAAGTGCCATCGACTTTGCCGACTTAGGATGAAATTGTTTTACCATCTTTGCCCAAAGCATTCGGGCCGCACGCATTTTGGCGATCTCCATAAAATGATCCATACCAATGCCCCAGAAAAAAGATAAACGCGGTGCAAAGTTATCAATATCTAATCCTGCTTTTATTCCTGTGCGAATATATTCTAATCCATCTGCAAGTGTATATGCTAATTCAATATCGGCAGTTGCGCCTGCTTCTTGCATATGATAACCGCTAATAGAAATGGAATTGAACTTCGGCATTTTTTTAGAAGTGAATTCGAAAATATCAGCAACGATCTTCATGGAGTGAGTTGGCGGATAGATATACGTATTACGCACCATGAATTCTTTTAAAATATCATTTTGTATTGTGCCGCTGAGTTTATCCATACTCACGCCTTGCTCTTCGGCCGCTACAATGTAAAATGCAAGTATGGGCAATACCGCGCCATTCATGGTCATGCTCACACTCATTTGATCCAAAGGAATTTGATCGAACAAAATTTTCATATCCAAAATGGAATCAATGGCAACGCCTGCTTTTCCAACATCACCAGCTACACGCTCATGATCACTATCATATCCGCGATGCGTTGCAAGATCAAATGCAACCGATAAACCTTTTTGTCCGCCCGCTAAATTTCTTCGGTAAAATGCATTGCTTTCTTCAGCAGTACTAAATCCTGCGTACTGGCGAATGGTCCATGGATTTTGTACATACATGCTCGCATATGGTCCGCGTAAAAAAGGCGGAATGCCCGCGCCAAAATTTAAATGTTCAAGATCTTTGAGATCATCCGACGTATAAATTGGTTTTATCTCAATTTGTTCGGCAGTGACAAAAGAATCTGCATTATTTTTTTTTGCATGATGCGTTGAACCGGTATAGTGTATTTTAGAAAGATCTTTACGCATAAAATGCCATTGGGATATCAGGTACTAATTTACAAAAACTTTGTAATAAAGCGTTTTTATTAGGTATGTAATAGTGTATATTTGTATCACATTTATGAGTAAATTCTTAATAGTTGGCTTAGGGAATATTGGGGACGAATATGCGCATACGCGTCATAACATTGGTTTTGATGTACTCGATCATTTGGCCAAGGAAACGGGCGGGAAATTTAAAAGCGATCGATTGGCCGATGTGGCCGAAATAAAATACAAGGGGAAAACGCTCGTTTTGGTAAAGCCCACCACCTTCATGAACTTGAGTGGAAAAGCTGTTAACTATTGGATGCAAGCCGAAAAAATAGCGATCGATCATATGATGGTGATCGTTGATGACCTTGCTCTTCCCTTAGGAAAAGTACGTATTGGTCCTAAAGGCAGCGATGGCGGACACAACGGATTGAAGAATATTCAAGAAGTTTTGCAAACTACTAATTATCCGCGCTTGCGTTTTGGCATCAGCAATGAATTTAATAAGGGCCAACAAGTAGATTATGTATTGGGTAAATGGGATGATGATGAAAAAACAAAACTCGCCGAGCGTATCCAATTAGCAGCCGATGCTATTAAAGCCTTTACCTTCATAGGATTGGAGCGCTGCATGAATACCTATAATACTAAGTAAATTTACTTTAACAAAGCGATTTATATCCAAAAAACGCTTTTAAAATCGATTATTTTTTAGTTAATTTAAGGGTTTATATATCATGTAATATGGCTACTAAATCTATTCTCAACAACAAGTCAAAAGAATTCCTTTATTCTTATTTGAACAATGCTTCACCAACAGGTTTTGAGGCATCGGGACAAAAAATATGGTTGAATTATTTAAAACCGTATATACACGAACATTTTATTGATACGTATGGAACAGCGGTTGGTGTTATCAATCCAAAAGCCCCTTATAAAGTGGTGATCGAAGCGCATGCCGATGAGATAAGTTGGTTTGTGCATTATATCACAAAAGATGGATTTATTTATGTGCGTAGAAATGGCGGAAGTGATCATCAAATTGCGCCTTCAAAGCGTGTGAACATTCATACCGATAAAGGAATTGTGAAAGCAGTGTTTGGTTGGCCGGCAATTCACGTGCGCGATGCTGCAAAAGAAGAAGCGCCATCGTTAAAGAATATTTTTTTGGATTGCGGATGTACTTCCGATAAAGAAGTTGCTGCACTTGGTGTACATGTGGGTTGCGTGATCACTTACGAAGATGAATTAATGGAACTAAATAACCGTTATTATACCGGTCGGGCTTTAGATAATCGCGTAGGTGGATTTATGATCGCCGAAGTAGCACGATTATTAAAAGAGAAAAAAGATAAATTACCTTTTGGATTATATATTGTGAATTCTGTTCAGGAAGAAGTGGGATTGAATGGTGCGCAAATGATCTCGCGCAAAATAAATCCAAATGTTGCCATTGTAACCGATGTTTGTCATTGTACGCAAAGTCCTATGATGAATAAGATCTCAAGTGGAGATATTTCTGCAGGTAAAGGTCCGGTGTTGAGTTATGCTCCTTCCGTACAAAATAATTTACTCAAATTAATAATTGATGCGGCAAAAAAGAATAAGGTGCAATTTCAACGTCAGGCTGCATCGCGTGTAACAGGAACGGATACTGATGCCTTTGCATATTCAACCGATGGAATTGCTTCGGCCTTGATATCATTGCCTTTGCGTTATATGCATACAACGGTTGAGTCGGTACATAAACAAGATGTGGAAGAAGTGATCAAATTGATCTATCACAGTGTGCGTAGCATTAAAAATAATCACGATTTCAGATATTTTAAATAATTAGTGAGTTAGTGAAATGGCGAATTGATGAGTTAACTCACTAATTCATCAACTCACCAACTCAAACTTATAAAGATGCCAATTTTAGGTTCCATAATTAAAGGTGCGATAGATCTGCGGGGAAGAATTCCTGCGCGGAAGAATGTTTACAAGCAACAAATGAAACAACTGCGTAAACTTTTGAAGAAAGCGGAGAATACCGAATTTGGAATGCACTATGGATTCAATAATATGTTGTTGGAAGAAGATCCAATTAAAACGTATCAAAAAAATGTTCCTATTTGTGATTACCAATCTATTTTCGACGCTTGGTGGCATCGTGCTATAAAGGGAGAAAAAGATATTTGTTGGCCCGGTAAAATAAATTATTTTGCGTTAAGCTCGGGAACTTCCGAATCGGCCAGTAAACATATTCCGGTTACAAAAGATATGATCAGGACCATTCACCGAGGAACAATAAAACAGATCTTATCTACGCGACATTTTAATTTTTCGAAAGAGCAATACGAAACTGAGATATTGTTTGTTGGCGGAAGTACCAATTTAAATTATAATGGAATTTATTTTAGCGGCGATCTAAGTGGGATCACCACAGGAACACAACCGCGTTGGTTCCAGGGTTTTTCGCTTCCGGGTCCGGATATTCGCGCCGTAAAAGATTGGGAAAGTAAATTGCAGATGCTGGTTGATAATGCAAAGAATTGGAATGTTGGATTTATTTGTGGCGTACCGGCATGGATACAAATTTTATTTGAGCGCATCATTAAACAATATAATTTAAAAACCATTCATGATATCTGGCCTAACTTAGCTATTTATGTACACGGTGGTGTTGCTATTCATCCATACAAAAGCAGTATAGATGTTTTGTGCGCAAAGCCTTTGATCTATTTAGATACGTATATGGCTTCAGAAGGTTTTGTTGCGTATCAAGAAAGACCTAACGATAATCAGGCCATGAAAATATTGACCGATAACAAGATCTTTTTAGAATTTGTGCCGTTCAACGAAAGTAATTTTGATGCCGACGGAAATATATTACCAAATGCAAAAGCATTGAATATAACTGAGGTTGAACTTGGAAAAGATTATGCTTTACTCATTACCAATACCGCAGGTGCATGGCGTTATTTAATAGGCGACACTATAAAATTCACAAATCTTAAACGTTGCGAAATAATCATCACCGGGCGAACCAAACATTTTTTGAGTTTAACCGGCGAGCATTTGAGTGTAGATAACATGAACATTGCCATTAAGCATGCTGCTGAGGATCTTGGAATTCACATCAACGAATATTGCGTTGTTGGAAAACCATTTGAAGGTTTGTTTGCACACGAATGGTATATTGGAACTGATAAAAA
>JAHEYC010000012.1:17097-38929 GCA_023251775.1 Sphingobacteriaceae bacterium
TTAATTGCAGAAACAATTGACAATTATTTAAAACAGTTGAATGATGATTATGCCACCGAGCGTCAACATGCCTTAAAGAAAGTTATGGTGAATGTGCTGCCAAATGAAGCGTTCATAGAATTTTTAGCCAGTAAGAATAGATTAGGCGGACAAAGTAAATTCCCAAGGGTATTAAAGGGAAAACATTTAAATGAATGGATGGCCTTTTTAGAAAAATATAAAAAACCCGCTTGATCCTAACCTTAGTATATCAAACAGTTGTTATCATTTTATTGCTGACCTTTTCTTTTGGTCCGGCATTTTTTGCTTTGCTTAACACAAGTATCAAGCATGGCCCTAAAGAAGGTTCACTTTTAGCAACCGGCGTTATTGCCAGCGATCTTTTTGTGTGTGTTCTGGTGATCATTTTAATTAGTTTGGGAGCTACCAATTTTATTCAAGATGAAAAGAATCAGCGCTTCATGGGAATTTTGGCGGGATTAGTATTAGTAGTATTTGGCTCTTTTTATTTTAAGAAACCCGTTACAGGCACTAACGAAACTATCGAGATCCAAAGTCCAACTACATGGGTGTTATTATTAAAAGGATTCTTTCTTAATTTATTGAATCCTACCGTTTGGTTATTATGGTTGGGAAATGTTACAGCAGTAAGTAAGACCTTAGAATACTCAACCATCAAAATGTTCATTTATTTTGGAATTACTTTGGGATTAACCTGGCTCGTTGAAATTTCGAAAGCAAATTTAGCCAGTAAAATAAAAAAATATCTCACCGATAAATTAATGTATACTATTAATTTTGCCACCGGCATTTTATTGGTGATATTTGGAGTTGTATTAATTTATAACCATTATTTTTAAAAAAAATGACGGATAAGGAACTCGAAGGCCTAAGAACTAAATTGCTTGAAACTACATCTTTCCCGTCGGTGTATATGTTCAAATTTATTGTGGAAGCTGATAATCGTAACATTGCTTTAGTAGAGAATTTATTTGCAGAAGAAGCCGAGATCCTAACCAAACAAAGCGATAAAGGAAAATACATCAGCATCACTTCCAAACAAGTAGTGATGAATGTTGACGAGATCATTGAGGTGTACAAAAAAGCCGCAGATATTAAAGGCATCATGTTCTTGTAAATGGTTTACAATTTAAATTCAGATAAACTTACTGTTTCAATAAACTCTAAAGGCGCCGAGATCGCGAGTGTTAAACGCGAATGCATGGAATATATTTGGCAAGCAAAAGCGGATGTGTGGCCGCGACATGCGCCTGTTCTATTTCCAATAGTTGGAAAATTAAAAAATGGTTCCCTGTCACAACATGGTTTTGCAAGGGATAAGGAATTTGTTTGTCTTTCTCAAAGCAAGACCGATATTTCGTTTAGTTTAAAAAGTGATCAGGAAACAAAAAAATTATTTCCGTTTGACTTTGAATTAATAATTAAATATACATTAAGCAGTGATACGATCACATGCAGTTATGAAGTGAATAATCCTTCATCACAGAATTTACTATTTAGCATTGGCGCACATCCCGGATTTGCAACACCTGATCAATTATCAAATTATATTCTAAAATTTAAAGCAGATAAAGAATACAACATTACCCTATTAGCTGATGGATTATTAACTGAAACAAAAACAAAACTCCCCTTACAAAACGGCGAATTAAATTTAAACACTTCTTTATTTGATAAAGATGCTTTGGTATTCGAGAATTCTCAAATTGATTCTATAAGTTTAATTTCTAGATCCGGAAATGGTGTTGAATTAAATTGTGTGGGTTGGCCTTACTTTGGTATTTGGAGTAAAAAAGGAAGTGATGAATTTGTTTGTTTGGAACCTTGGCATGGAATTACAGATTCAATTAACTCAACAGGAGATCTTTCACAGAAAAAAGGAATCATTAAATTGGAAGGCGTAGGGAAATTTGAATGTGCTTTCAATATGCGATTTTTTTAGAGGCATTTAACCACGAAACACACAAAAGTAAGAGGCAACACGAAATGCACAAAAATCGTTTCGTGCTTTTCGTGAAATTTTTTTCGTGTGCTTCGTGGTTAAAAATGGTTTCGCCTCTTAGAACCGAAATTCCTTAACGAAATTCACAAAGAACTTCACTTTTTCTTTATCAATATCCGGATACAAGCCATGTCCCAAATTGCAGATGTATCGTTGTTTCCCAAAGGCTCTCAGCATGAGCTCTGTTTCTTTAGCAATGGTTTTTTCATCCGCGTAAAGTAAACACGGATCGGCATTCCCTTGAAGTGTCATATTTTTTCCAACTTCAGTTCTTGCTTTGGCAGCATCAATTGTCCAATCCAAACCAATGGTATTACAATTTGTTTCGCTTATTTTTTTTAGAGCATAATGTGCATCTTTTGCAAAAACAGTAACGGGCGCTAAAGGTTTTATGACTGCCACAATTTCATTAATATATTTCAACGCAAATTCGTAATACTGTTTCTCACTTAATACCCCGGCCCACGAATCAAATATCTGAACCATATCGGTGCCTGCTTCAATTTGTGATTTTAAATAATTGATACTGCTTTTGGTTATTTTATCCAATAATAAATGCGATAGTTCGGGTTGCGTATATAAAAATTGTTTTGCTTTGCTAAATGTTTTACTTCCGCTGCCTTCGATCATGTAAGCAAAAATGGTCCATGGCGCACCACAAAATCCAATTAATGGAACGCGACCATTCAATTCTTTTTTTGTTAAACGCAAAGCTTGCAATACATAATTTAGATCTTCACCTTGCGCAATTCGTAAAGCTTCAACATCTGCTTTATTTTTTATCGTCTTTTCAAACCAAGGTCCTTTTGCTTCTATCATTTGATATGGCAAACCCATCGCTTCAGGGATCACTAAAATATCGCTGAAAATAATAGCAGCATCTACTCCTAAAATATCAACAGGTTGAATGGTAACCTCACAAGCAAGCTCCGGATTTTTTACGAACTCAATAAAGTTTTTCGCTTTGGCGCGAGTTGCTTTGTATTCCGGTAAAATTCTTCCGGCTTGTCGCATAAGCCATACCGGCACACGGTCAACGTTTTCGCCCTTAGCTGCTTTTAATACAAGATCGTTCTTTAACATATGGATGGGCAAAAGTAAGCAATTTACCTTGTCGTTGCTTAAATATCCTGCGTCTAAAACCTTGGTTTTTATGCTTTTTTTGATGTAAATTGCAATAAATCATTTGTATCATGACAAAACTATTACAAGTCGTGTTTTTAGTGCTAAGCACAAGTATGTTTTCTCAAACACAAAGTTGCGCTTCAGCAAAACAACCTTATTCACAAGCTTTATTGGATCATGCTAAAGCTACCAGCGCTTTATTGCCAAATATTTCGCACGAATTAAAATACGATGTGAAATTTGTGCACATGATGCTTAATTTAGAACGCACTACAAAATATATTTACGGTGGCGTAAAAACGGTTGCCACGGTTACCGCTGCAAGTATGGATACATTCATGTGTTCATTGCATACTAATCACACCATCGATTCAATTCGCTTTAATGGAAATTTAATTTCGTGTGTGCGTGTTGACAGTGCAGTAAAAATAAAACCTCCGGTTGCCATTCCAAATTCACAAAGTTTTACCGTAACAATTTATTATCATGGTACTCCTCCAGTTGGAGCGGCCGCCATTGGTAGTGGATTTAGCAATGCTACCTCTGGCTCTTGGGGAAATCAAGTTACTTGGAGTTTAAGCGAAGCTATTGCAGCGTATCAGTGGTGGCCATGTAAACAAATTCTCACCGATAAAATTGATTCGAGTTGGGTGTTTGTTACAACGGATCCTTTGAATAAAGTTGGTTCTAATGGTTTATTAACTAATACAGTTTCTGTGGCCGGACCAAAAGTTCGTTACGAATGGAAGAATAAAAAAATGATCGATTATTATTTGATCTCGGTTTCTATTGCAAAATATGTGGAGTATAATTTGTACGCGCATCCTTTGTATTTACCAAACGATTCTATTTGGATCCAAAATTATATTTATGATAATGCATGGGTTAGCCCTTCGTGGATAAACACTCAAAAAGTAGAATTAAATAAAATGCCGGCTGTGATGAACTTCTTTTGCAAGATGTATGGCATGTATCCATTCTATAAACAAAAGTACGGACAT
Organism: Sphingobacteriaceae bacterium; assembly: GCA_023251775.1. GTDB lineage: Bacteria > Bacteroidota > Bacteroidia > B-17B0 > Aurantibacillaceae > Aurantibacillus. Next base: position 21,247 of record JAHEYC010000012.1, read on the forward strand.
TGCATGGCGCCGTTCGGCGGAGGAATGGAACATCAAACTATGACCACCTTAGGATTTTTTGATTATTACGTTGACGCGCATGAATTGGCTCATCAATGGTGGGGAGATAATGTAACGTGTAAAAGTTGGGGAGATATTTGGATCAACGAAGGTTTTGCAGCGTATTCGGAACATTTAACCGCGCAGTATTTAGATCCTCCCAACTTTGCACCAAATTTAAACAGTGCACACAATAATGTGATGAGTGCACCCGATGGCAGCTGTTATTTTACCGGAGCGGATACGATGAATTCCGGAGTGATATTTGATGGCAGATTAACCTACGACAAAGGAGGTTCTATTATTCACACCTTACGCTTTTTAACCAATAATGATTCCTTATGGTTTCAAACCTTGCGCGGATTTCAAAATACCTATAAGAATAGCACGGCTTCTGTGATCGATTTCAAGAATTATTATCAAGCGCAAACTTCTATTAATCCAACACAATTTTTTAATCAATGGTATTATGGCGAAGGTTATCCAACATTTTATGTGACATGGAATTTTGTTGGGAATGTGGCCGTTATTAAATCCGTTCAAAGTACATCATGGCCTACGTCAATTCCTTTATTTGTTACGCCAATGGAATATAAGATCCAACGCAGCAGCGCTCCCGATACGGTTGTGCGCGTGATGCACAGCAATACAAGCGAACTTTATGCATTTCCTGTTTTGGGAACTGTGATAGGCGTTGTGTGCGATCCAAACAATTGGGTGATCAATAAAGTTATTGGTCCTTCACAAGATGTAACCTTAACTTCTGTTGGAAGCCAAGAAATTAAAAGCAACGAAATTAATCTGAGTCCTAATCCTTCGAATGGTATCTTCAATTTAAAAATGAATTTGGTTGATAACCGATCGTATGTTGTTACGGACATAAACGGAAAACTAATCACCAAGGGATCTTGCGATAAAGAAACCAGGATCGATATTTCTAATGAGGCCAATGGAATTTATTTGTTGCAAGTGAAAGATCAAAGTGGTAAGACGCTTGATTCGCGAAAATTGATCAAGAAGTAAATGGTTTTTTAGACACGAATTACACTAATTTTCACTAACCTATGTGTAGGCGATGAAAATATTTCACTAATCTGTGTTTAATAATTAAAGCAAGTTTAAGTTTAGATTTGTGTAATTTATTTTAAACCCAGATTAGTGTTAATTCGTGTAATTCGTGGCAAAATACCTTGCAGCTCAGAAGCGGGGTAACATTTTTTAATCTTATCTTCATGGCAGCATGTGGGATTTTCTCAAAACTTTAACCGATCCTCAAAGCATCATACAATATGGTGGCTTATGGTTATTGTTGTTTGTGATCTTTGCCGAAACAGGATTATTGGTCGGATTTTTTTTACCGGGAGATAATTTAATTTTACTCGCAGGAATTCTTTGTAAATCTCAACCTGATCTATTGCACGTTAATTTTATCACACTGGTAATTTTAATGATCATTGCGGCAGTAGTTGGAAATATGTTTGGTTATTGGTTCGGAAAAAAGGCAGGCGAACGCATTTACGAACGAAAAGAAACTTTATTCTTTAAGAAAAGACACTTGGAGGCTACCAATAAATATTATTTAAAATACGGAGGCAATGCTACTTTAATTCTTGCACGTTTCTTACCGGTTATCCGAACATTTGCACCCATTATTGCAGGCGTGGTAAAAGTTGACTTCGTAAAATTTATGATATTTAATTTAGTAGGAGCAGTGTTATGGATCTTTGGGTTAGCCTCTATTGGTTATTATTTAGTGACGCTTTTCCCCGGCATAACTAATTATATGGGGTATATTTTTATTGCGTTAATTATTTTGACCGCGATACCTGTGTTGCGATTGATCTTCAGAAAAAAAGAGAATTCAACAGTTTAACCATTTTTTTAAACTCCAAGACACGGAGACACGGTTCAATACAAAAAACCGTGACTTGGTGTCTTGGTGTTTAAATTTGTTCTAATTCTTTGTGTTGTAAAAATTTAAAGCTGGCTCGCGAACTCCACAATGAGTTTAAACACATCTTTATAATCCGTAAGCGGCAACGTTTTTTCCACATCATCAATATCATGATAAAATGAAACGCCGCCTAAAGTGTAAATAAAAAACGAAGGCACACCTAACTCGGTGAACCAATAATGATCACTGTTCTGAGCCTTTCCTCTTTTTTTGATCTCTTTTACCAGTTGTTTGTCTTTATTTATTTTGTCGAGTAAATCAAATTGTTTTGTAAAAATAGCGCCGTTAACTACCATCATGCCATCATCGCCTGTTCCTAAAAGATCCAAATTAATTAGGAACTTTACTTTTTTAAGATCAATGGCCGGATGCTCGCTAAAATATTTTGATCCCAACAAACCAATCTCTTCGCCCGAAAAGAAAATAAATACGGTCTTGTATTTTGGTTTGGTGGCCGCATAATGCTTCACAAAATTCAATACCATGCTTGTGCCGCTGGCATTATCGTTCGCGCCGGGGAAATAGCAATTTTTTCCCATCGCGCCTAAGTGATCGTAATGCGCTGTAAGAACGATCATGGAATCATTATTTTGCCCTTCAATATAAGCACCAATATTATTCGTTTTGAAATCTTCTATATAAACCGATTCAATATTCAGTTCAATATCTTTTATATCATTTGGAAAGCGCGATCGCAATAATTCGATCTTGGCGGGTTTCATGTGAAACAAACTTACGCTATGCGTTAATTTTTTGACAAGCTTTACAGAACACGACTTGCTTTTATCTTTACACACATAATTTACACTATCCTTTTTTTCTAATTCCCATTTTCCCTTAATGCTTTCGCAAGTGGGATCAATAATAAAATCTCTTCCGGGAATTAATTTCTTATCATCTACTTTTACTTCTACTTTTTTTGGAAATGTATTTACTTGATGCGAATACGGTTGTAAATAGCTTGCATCAAACAATGGTTTTGCTTTGCTTTTTTCTAATTCTTTCACAATAAAATCAGCAGCATGCTTTTGTCCGTTTTTTACATAACCGCGCCCCAAACATTTTTTGGAAGTAAGGAATTTAATGGTGCTTCGTGTATACTCAAGGTCTTGAGCGTTTACACTTAGTGAAGCAATTAATAAAAGGAAAATAAAACGCATTAGTCGAAACGTTTTTTACAAAGTTCCTTTAAACGTTTGTAAGTTTCGTTTTGATCTTTCCAATCGTAAACCGATTTTAATCCCAAAAGATACGATTCGGCATCGGCCCAATTGGCGCAGTTGTTCAATTGATCAACCGCTAAACCATATTCGGTAGCATTTTGATTGAATAATTCATTAATGAATTGGAATTTTTGATTCAACGTGATCTCTAGTTTCTTATGATCATCATCGCTCTTAGTTTCGTTGGCCGTTGTATCGTAAGCGGCAGCTTTTAGCACTTCGGGAGTTGATTCTTTTAAAGTTTCGGTAACTTTTATCTCTTCTTTTACAAAACTTGCTTCGCTTACTTTCGAATGAATGCCAAAACTAGGAGATATCTCCGTATGCGTTTTCAAATGCTTATAAACACTCAATTTTCCTTGTAGATCGAACAATTGTCTTTGCAAATTTTCACAATCCGCCGATGAGGGTTGCACATTTCCGTCAACAAAAAGCTCTAAATTTGGCAATGTGTCGTGAATGAGGTCTTGAAGCTTGCCGAGTGTTTGTTCGATATTCATACTGTGAAAAATTTGTCTTTAAATTTAATTTGAATTTATAATATGTTCGCTTACTTTTAATTTTTTGTTGTTAACGCCTTTTAAACAATGTTTGTTGAAGAAAATAGCGCTCGTGTAAAGCGGGGATGGATAGAAGTGATCTGCGGAAGCATGTTTTCGGGCAAGACCGAAGAGCTAATCAGGCGTTTAAAGCGCGCACAATTTGCCAAGCAAAAAGTAGAGATCTTTAAACCAAGCGTAGATACCCGTTATCACGATATTAAGGTGGTTTCGCATACAGGCATCGAAATTCACAGTACACCGGTTGCTTCGAGCTCAAATATTTTTTTATTGGCGGCCGATACTGAAGTTGTTGGCATTGATGAGGCTCAGTTCTTTGATGATGAACTTCCCAATGTGTGCAAGCAATTGGCCGATAAAGGCGTTCGTGTAATTGTAGCCGGCTTAGATATGGATTTTCAAGGGAAACCTTTCGGACCAATGCCTCAACTTCTTGCGAGTGCCGAATATGTTACAAAAGTTCATGCCATTTGCGTAGATTGTGGTCAGTTAGCTTATGTTTCGCACCGAACGGTTGCCAATGAGAATTTGGTATTGTTGGGCGAAACGGATAATTACAAACCTTTATGCCGACAATGTTTTAATAATTCAAATCCACAAACCTAGTGTATACACTTTCCGAAATAAATTCCATTGTAAAAGGAACGCTTAACGGCATCGGTGAAATGCCTTACTCGTTCTTTATCACTGATAGCCGTCAAGTGACCAATACCGAAGAAGTTTTATTTTTTGCTTTAGTGAGCGAACGTAACGATGCGCACAGATACATTGACGAGCTTATCGAAAAAGGCGTGAAAGCATTTGTGGTTAGTAATAAGGCATTTATTACAAGCACCGCTTCCTTTATTTTAGTGGATGATACTTTGCAGGCTTTGCAAGATCTTGCGGCGCATCATCGTTCGCAATTTAAAATTCCGGTTATTGGAATTACAGGAAGTAATGGTAAAACTATCGTAAAAGAATGGTTGTATCAATTATTAAAAGACGATAAGACCATTTGCAGAAGTCCAAAAAGTTATAATTCGCAAATTGGTGTGCCATTAAGTGTTTTGAATTTAAATAAAACACATCAGCTTGCAATTTTTGAAGCGGGGATATCGTTGCCGGGAGAAATGCAAAAGTTGCATAACATTATTAAACCAACGCTGGGAATTTTTACATCATTAGGACAAGCACACGATGTAGGATTTGGTGATCGCGAACAAAAATTTGCAGAGAAATGGAAATTATTTGGCGGCACCGAAAAAGTTATCGTGAACAAATACGATGATCCCATTTTAGGATTTTCGGAGAATAGAGCCATTACCATTGGATCGGGAAATGATTGTACCTATAAATTAAATTATATTTTAGGAACAGAAAGCTCTACTGTTGAACTAACGCCGCGCGATGGTAAAAAGGAAATTTTCAGTATTCCTTTTATTGATAAGGCTTCGGCTTTAAATTGCTCAACGTGTATTGTTACGCTATTGTATTTAGGATACGCCAGCAATGTGATCCAAAAGCATTTATTGAATTTGCAAAGTATTGCTTTACGTTTGGAAGTAAAGAATGCCATTAATAATTCCATCATCATCAACGATTTTTATAATTCGGATATTGATTCTATTCGTATTGCTTTATCGTTTTTAAATCAACAACATCGTCGCGAGAAAAAAGTGGTTATTGTTTCGGATATTGAACAATCGGGTAGGAGGGAAGAGGAATTGTATAAAGACCTGGCCAATTTATTAAAGCAAAATAATATTGATCTGCTTATTGGAATTGGAAATGCAGTTACAAAAAATAAAGAATTATTCAGTTCAAACGCTTTGTTTTATGAGGATGTAGAAGCATTTTTAAAAGATGAGAAAAAAATAAAAGCTCAGCTCAATAATTCCAGCATACTTTTAAAAGGCGCACATCGTTTCGATTTTGAGAAGATAAGTAAAACGCTGCAACTAAAAAGTCATGATACCATTTTAGAGATTGATCTTAATAAATTAACGCATAATGTAAATCATTACCGCTCGCTCATTGGAAAACAAACGCAACTCATGTGCATGGTAAAAGCCATGGGTTACGGAAGCGGAAGCAGTGAAATTGCAAAAACCTTACAACACATTGGTGTAAATTATTTAGCTGTAGCTTACGCCGATGAAGGTGTGGAATTGCGCGAGGCTTCTATTACTTTGCCAATAATGGTGATGAGTCCTGAACTGGATTCGTTTGAGGACATCATTAAATACAATTTAGAGCCCGAAATTTATTCGTTCAAATTATTGGAAGATCTTATTCATGCTTTAGATAAATTGGGCATTCAAGAAACATTTCCAATTCATTTAAAAATTGATACCGGCATGAAACGTTTGGGTTTTGAAGCGGAAGATATAGATGCTTTGTGCGAAAAACTAAAGCGATCAAAACAACTAAAAGTAAAAAGTGTCTTCTCGCATTTAGTTGGCACGGATAATAAAGACCTGGATAGATTTACTCAACAACAAATAGAATTGTTTAGAGCCGCAGCAGATAAAATAGAAAAAGCAGTTGGTTATATTACCATAAAACATATTTGCAATAGCGGCGGCATTTCGCGTTTTAAGAATGCGCATTTTAATATGGTGCGTTTGGGGATTGGGATGTATGGTTTTGGTGTGAGCGAGGAAGAAAATTCTTTATTACAAAACGTAAATACATTAAAAACGCGCATCAGCCAAATTAAAAAAGTAAAAGCAAACGAAACTATTGGTTACAGCCGAAAGGGTGTTGCCGCAAATGATATCATCATTGCAACCATTCCAATTGGATACGCCGATGGTTTTCATCGCAGTTTAGGAAACGGTAACCATGGCGTTTGGATAAAAAATAAATTCTGCCAAACCATTGGCAATATTTGCATGGACATGTGCATGGTTGATATTACCAACGTAAATTGCAAAGAAGGTGATGAAGTAATTGTTTTTGAAAATTCTGATCAAGTGAACCAAATGGCCAAGGCCATGAATTCTATTGCTTACGAAGTGCTTACCGGAATTTCTTCAAGGGTGAAGAGGATCTATACGCAGGAGTGAGTTGGTCAGACAAGTCGGCGCAATTAATCAAGTTTTTTTGTAAGTTTCATTTGTTTACCCGGCCCTTTATTTTTAGAGTCTTTTGTTATTGTAAGAAGAAGAAAGTCTTTCTTTTTTTCCACAGTATAGATTAAATTATAGGTCTGGTCTGTTTTTGCAAAAGTTTGGAATATGTCCAGAACATTGTTTGTAAAATTGTATTTCCCGTCCGGTCTTGGTTCATAAAAAACAGCCCCGTCGTTTCCGCGACCTTCGATAAATGTTCCGTCGGCCTTAAATTCCCAAACTCTAGCTGTACCGGTTCCAACATCATTAAGAACTCTTGAGTACCACACACCAACAATAGTTATGGTGTCCGTCACAACAATATCTTTTTTGATCTTGATCTTTTTTACTTGACCATAAGTTGTCAATGTAAAACAAAAGAATATGATGTATTTTATCAACTAAAAAAGATTTTTTCACCGCTATTGTTAAATCAACGAATTTTCTCTTAACTACACCAAGCCCTGCCACTTCCATGCACTTAACATCATATCATCAATGTTATGTTTGGGTGTCCAACCAAGATCTTTGTTTGCTTTGGTGCTATTAGAATATATTTCTACAACATCACCCGGTCGGCGTGGACCCATGGTATAATTTAATTTTTGGTTGCTTACTTTTTCAAATGCTTTAATGGCTTCTAAAACACTTATACCTTTTCCTGTTCCTAAATTGTAAACAGAGTAATTATGTTTTACTTTACCGTGAAGCAAAAATTCTAATGCTTTTAAATGCGCATCGGCAATATCGCTCACGTGCACATAATCGCGTATGCAAGTGCCATCGCGTGTATCATAATCGTTGCCATGCACAACAAGTGTATTTTTTCCTGCAGCAGTTTGCGTAATAATAGGAACCAAATTACTTGGTTTATGAATTGGTAATTCTCCGTTCAACCCACTCATGTGCGCGCCAACGGGATTAAAATAACGCAAAGCAATACTTTTTAAATATGGTTTTGAGGTACAAAATTCTTCTAAGATCTCTTCGCCAACTTGTTTTGTGTATCCGTAAGGTGATGCAGCTTTTTGCAAAGGCGTTTCTTCGGTAACGGGTAATACTTTCGAATCTCCGTAAACCGAACAGGAGGAAGAAAAAATAAAATTAGAAATTTGTTTTTGGTCGCAGATGCGTAACATATTTACCAGCGACATGATATTGTTATGGTAATATTTTAAAGGATCTTGTGTACTTTCTTCCACCGATTTAAATGCCGCAAAATGTATCACACCAACAATATCATCAAAATGATATAAGGCCGTAGATAATTTTTCAAAATCGCATATATCAATATGGATCTTGGTGAATTTTTTTTTGGTGATGTGCTCTACGCGCTCGTAACTTTTTTCCGACGAATTAGAAAAATTATCGATCGAGATCACATGATAGTCTGTTCTTTCCAGAAGTTCAATAATGGTATGCGACCCAATATATCCGGCTCCTCCGGTAACTATCACATGTTTTTGCATAACGCTCTACTCAGCGTGCTCAGCGTCGTCCCTTTTTACTAAAAGAGGTTCTTCGGTGGCAGGCTCTTGGTTAAAAATTACTTTAGCTAAGGTAGCTTTTTCTACGCTGCTAAAATAATTTTCCTGCACTTCAATGATGTTTTTTTCTTGCTGAAATGCAAGATCTTCGTAAGTGTTAATTCCTTGTAAACAATTTGCTTTATCCAATTCGTCCAAGTTAAAAGCGCCTATGATCAACAAAAGCTCATCGGTATAATTCCAAGCGGTGGCATAACCTGCATTTTTAAGTCCTACACACCAGCTATAATGGTCGGTTATTTTTAATTTGAACAAATGCGCATATCTTGGGCGAGACACTAAAAACATACTATGATCATTGAATGAATCCTCGATCGTATTATAACTTCTAAAACACTCATTAAGCGAATCATCGTTAAACATGTACGAATCTCCTCCCCATTCGTTATGGCACTTGATCCCAAATTGATTATTAGTGGCTTTTGCCAAATTACTGCATCCAAAACCGCTCTCTTTAATGGCCTGCGCCATAATTACACTGGCAGGAATGTGGTATTTTGCCATTTGTTCAAGGGCCATTTCCTTGTATGTTTCTATGTAAGCCTTGATCTTTTCAGTACGCGATTGTGAAAAAGTACTGTTAAAGAAGAGGATTCCCACTAACAAGAAGGAATAGAAAATTGTATTTTTAAGTGCATTCAAATTTGGTTTAACTGTATACAAAGATATTTGTACTCTATTTTTATTATTTACCTTAATAAAGTTTATATCAACATGGCACTCTTTACAACTCCAAGGTTAACTTTACTTCTGTTCGCTCTAAATGCGTTCAGTATTCATGCGCAAAAGGATCATCATGATATTGATTATCCCAAAACAGAAAAAGAAGGCGTAAAGGATAAATACTTTGGTAAAGAAATAGCAGATCCTTACAGATGGTTGGAAGACGATCGCAGCAAACGCACTGAGGATTGGGTAGTTGAACAAAACGTGGTTACCGAAGCGTACTTAAGTTGGATAAGCTATCGCGATAAAATAAAAAAACGTTTATCAAAACTGTGGAACTTCAATAAACAATCGGCGCCTTTTAAAAAAGGAGATAATTTTTTCTGTTATAAAAATACCGGTCTGCAAAATCAAAGTGTTTTGTGCATGGCTAAAAGTTATGATGCAAAACCGGAAGAGTGGCAAGTTTTATTGGATCCAAATGATCTAAGCGAAGACGGAACCACAGCACTTAATGGCATTTCTGTTTCAAACGACAATAAAATTTTGGCCTATTCAGTTTCAAAAGCCGGAAGCGATTGGGCCGAGATCCGTTTTAAAGATATTGCAACAAAACAAGATCTTCCCGATGTGATCAAATGGGTAAAATTTAGCGGCATGAGTTGGAAAGCGAACGGAATTTATTATAGCCGTTACGATGAACCAACGGGAAGCGCACTCTCGCAAAAAAATACAGGACATAAATTATTTTATCACAAACTTGGTGATGATCAAAGTAAGGATGAACTGATCTACAAGGATGATAAACATCCCAATTATAATTTTTCGGGACAAGTTTCGCATGATGAACGATTTTTGATCGTGTCTATTAGCGAAAGCACCAGTGGCGAAAAACCAATGATCAAGGATCTAAGCATTCCAAATTCAACTTTTGTAGCGCTCGCCACTGATTTCAGTGCCGATTATTCTATTATTGATAATGTAGAAAATACAATTTACATGCGCACCAATAAAGGCGCACCAAAATATAAATTGGTGTCGTTCACTTTCAAAGATGGAAAATTGGGCCCACAAGTAATTGTAATTCCCCAAGGGAAAGACCTGCTAGAAGGCGTAAGATTGTGTAATAAACAAATTGTCGCCAATTATTTAAAAGATGCCACTTCAAAATTGGTTGCGCATTCGCTCAGCGGAAAATTTGGTTGGGAAATACAATTACCCGGTCTTTGCAAATTAAGTTCGTTCAATAGCGATAAAGATTACGATTTTGCAACCTATAGCATTGTTCAATACATTGCCCCTGAGCAAACGTATTATTTAGATGCAAAAACCTGGCAAAGCAAATTGATATTTAAACCTAATATTGATTTTAAAAGTGATGATTATATAACCGAACAACAATTTTACAAAAGCAAAGATGGAACTATGGTGCCCATGTTCATCACGCACAAAAAAGGTTTGGTAATGACGGAAGAAACACCTGCATTTGTTTATGCCTATGGTGGATTTAATATTTCTTTAGGTCCTGAGTTTAGAATTGACCGCGCATTAATTTTAGAAGCCGGCGGCATTTATTGTGTGCCGAATTTGCGTGGAGGAGGAGAGTATGGCGAAGATTGGCACAAGGCAGGAACAAAATGTAAAAAGCAAAATGTATTCAACGATTTTATTGCAGCGTGCGAATATTTAGTATCTAAAAAAATGACCTCCTATAAAAAAATTGCCATTCATGGAAGAAGCAACGGTGGTTTGTTGATCGGTGCAGTGATGACACAACGTCCTGATATTTGCAAAGTCGCATTACCAACGGTTGGTGTTTTGGATATGTTGCGATTTCATTTATTTACTATTGGTCGCGCATGGACAGCAGATTATGGTTGCAGTGAAAACAAAGCAGAATTTGAGTGCCTGTTAAAATATTCGCCTTTGCATAATGTAAAAGCTGTGGCCTATCCTGCCACTCTTGTTTTAACCGGCGACCATGACGATAGGGTAGTTCCGGCCCATTCGTTTAAATTTGCGGCAACTTTACAAGAATTTAACAAAAAAGATAACCCCACCCTAATAAGAATTGACGTAAATGCAGGGCATGGAGCGGGTAAACCAACTGCCAAATTGATCCAAGAATGTGCAGATATGTGGTCTTTTACCTTTTATAACCTAGGTATGAGTTATTGAACGGTTTTTAAATGTGTTAACAATTGCCTATTTTTAAAGACTAAACTACAACCAAAAAACAGGGTCAAATTAGGACCAAACTAAAAATAAAGAAAATGAAAAAGACCATTATGACATTAGCCCTTATTGCAGGATTTAATACTGCGATCTTGGCTCAACAAGCAACAGGCGTTACCTCGGGTACAGCTAAAACAACAAAAAAAGAATTAACTCCCGAAGAAAGAGCTACAAAAGGTGCCGATAATGCCGAAAAAAAATTAGGTTTAAATGCGCAACAAAAATCTGATTGGGCAGTAGCAACTTTAAAGCGTGCTATGGTTAACCAACCTTTACGCGATCAATTAAAAGGCGCAACAACACCTGAGCAAAGAAAAGATATTCATGCTCAAATAAAAGCAAACAACGATGCGTTTGAAAATTCAGTTAATTTCTTTTTAACTGCCGATCAAAAAACAAAGTTTGCTGCTATGAAACAAGAAAGAATGCAAGCCAAGAAGAAAGAAATGAAAAAAGAGTATAACGATGCTCATATGGATTACGGAGATGAGTAATATTTAAGGTATAAAAATGAGAGCCCTCACAGAAATGTGGGGGCTTTTTTATTTAGGGGCTTTTTAACCACCGAGAAACATGGAGTTTTTAACGGAGTTCACGGAGCTTGGTCTTCTCCATGTTTCTCTATGTGTACTCTATGACCCTCTATGGTTTCTGCCTCTAAAAACCGTAAATTTGTTTCCTTGTCAGGAATTTACATACATATCCCCTTTTGCAAACAAGCTTGCACTTATTGTGATTTTCACTTTAGTGTGAATATGAATTCCAAACCCGAATTAGTGAAAGCAATTTTGTTGGAGATAGATCAACGTAAAAATTATTTGGAAGGAGAAGAAATTGAGACCATTTATTTTGGAGGAGGAACACCAAGTGTTTTAAGTGAAGATGAATTGAATTCTATTTTAGATAAAATAAAAAAGGAATTCAAAGTTGCTAAAAATGCCGAGATCAGTTTGGAATGTAATCCGGATGATCTTACAGAAGAAAAACTAGAGCAATTAAAAAAAGCGGGTATCAACAGATTAAGCATAGGTTTACAAAGTTTTAATGAAGAAGAATTAAAATGGATGAACCGAGCGCATACAGCTGCTGAATCGTTGAATTGCGTAAAGTTGGCGCAGGACAAGGGCTTTGACAATATCACCATTGATCTTATTTACGGTTCTAAATTCCAAGATATGGAAAGTTGGGAACGAACATTGCAAACGGTTTTGAATTTGAATGTGCAACATATCTCGGCTTATAATTTAACTATAGAAGCAAAAACAAAATTAGGCCTGGATCACAAAAAAGGAACAGAGCCTGAAGTGTCGGAAGAATTAAGTTCGGAGCAATTCAAAAAGATGATAGAGGTATTGCAAAAAAATAAATTTGTGCATTACGAGATCTCCAATTTTGGAAAAGCGAATTTTTTCTCGAAACACAATAGCAATTATTGGAAAGGCACACGTTATTTAGGATTAGGTCCAGCAGCTCATTCATTTAATACGGAAAGTAGACAGTGGAATATTTCAAGCAATAGCGCCTACATACAAAAGGTAAATGCGAATGAACTATATTTTGAAAAAGAAACTTTAACCACGCAAGAGCAATACAACGAATATATTTTAACCCGTTTGCGAACCACTTGGGGATGCGATAAAAAAGAAATTGAGAAACGTTTTGGGAAAGAAGTTCTTTCTTCTTTTGAGATCACCGTAAAAAAATATCAAAACTATTTTGATTCGAAGGATGGTATCATCACCTTGAACATCGAAGGAAAATTAAAAGCGGATTTTTTGGCGAGTGAGTTTTTTTTAGAATAATTTGAAACACCAAGGCACCAAGACACGGCACTTCATTGTCCCTTAGGGACAAACTCTTATTAGAACAAAAGATCAAAATGAAATAGAGCTCCGTAGGAGCGGCCCCTTAAAACAAAACATTATTAAATAAGAGGTCACCCCTACGGGGTTCAATTCTTCAATTTATAACGTTCTAATAATAGAACGGCTCCTACGGAGCCTGGAAATAAAACCGTGTCTTGGTGTTCTCCGTGTTAAAACAATGGTAAGGCTTTTTAAGCACAGAAAAAATCTCCGTGCCTCAGTGTTTTAAAAATGGGTTTAGAAATAAAGATCACTCGTTTTTAGGCGAAGATAGCGCATCACAGCCAATAGCGCGCTGATGCCGGAGATAATAACACCGATGATAATAACACCGGCAAATACAACCAATAGAACATTCTCATCTTGTAATTGCAAAAGATCGGGAATAAAACGTGTACTGATCAATAAAAATCCTGCCAATAAAAATCCGGCGATCAGTCCGGCAATTACCCCTTGCCTAATGCCTTTAAGTAAGAACGGTTTACTTATAAAACCCCGCGTGGCTCCAACCAAATACATGGTGCGCAATAAAAATCGTTGCGAGTAAATAGATAAACGAATGGTATTATTGATGAGCGCAATGGCCACAAGTAAAAGTGCACCGCTAAATATCAAAATAAAGAATGCAATAGCTTTTGTGTTCTTATTTAAACTATTGATCATGTCTTTTTGATATACCACTTCTTTCACAAAACTTTTTTGGACCAAAAGCTTTTCAATATTTTGTAAGGTATCTGTATTGGCATAATCGGCATTTATTTTTACATCGAGGGCGTTCAGCAAAGGATTACTTCCTAAGAACGAAATAAAATCTTCTCCTAAATTCTCTTTTAACTGCGCGGCAGCTTGTTCTTTGGTAATTAAACTTACACTCTTGGCAAATTTAGAACTGTTGATCTCTTGGATCAATCCGTCAATTTGTGCGGAGGAAGTTGTATCTTTTAAATAAATTTGAAAACCAACATTTTCTTTAAAATGTTTGGTGAGTTTATTGGCGTTGATCACTAATAAACCTAAAGCGCCCAGCATAAATAACACCAGCGACAAACTGATAATAACAGTAACGCCGGATGATCTGATCTTTTTTCGGGTAAGCGCTTCACTCATATAGCGAAGTTATTTTTTATTTGGATGGCAAAGTGATGGAAACTGAGGGATTTTGAACAGGAATTTGTTACTAAATGACTTAAGAGGCAGAAACCACAGAAGCCCTGCGGGCTTCACAGAGTTTTTCACAGAGAACACAGGGTATCTTGTTTTTCTCAGTGACCTCTGTGAAACCTCTGTGAGGTCGTAGACCTCTGTGGTTTCTGCCTCTAAATAATAGCAATACTTATCCCCATTTTAAAGAGAATAATAAGGATAATTCCCAATACAATTCGGTAAACCCCAAACCATTTAAAACCGTAGCGATTCAATACGCCAATAAGTGTTTTTATTCCAATTAAGGCTACTATAAATGCAATTACATTTCCAAAAGCGAGTAATTTTATTTCTTCACCACTTAATGTCACACCATCTTTATAAAAATCCAACATTTTTTTTGCTGTTGCTGCAAACATGGTTGGCACAGCAAGAAAAAAAGAGAACTCCGCTGCTAATTGTTTGTTGAGTTTAAATGCTTTTCCGCCAATGATAGTTGCACCACTTCTGCTTACACCCGGAAACAAAGCGATGCATTGACAACAACCAATTTTAAATGCGGTAAGTAAACTAATGTCCTCTTCTTTATGAACTTCTTCTTTATTGAACCATTGATCTGCAAACAATAATACAATTCCCCCAAGTAAAAGTGCAATGGCAACTCCCCATAAATTTTCTAAGGCGGCATCAATATAATCGCCCAATAAAATTCCTGCAATGGCAGCAGGAATAAATGCAACGATCAATTTCAAATAAAAATTCACACTCTTAAAAAAACGTTTGAAATACAATACGATCACGCTTAAAATAGCGCCTAACTGAATAGCAATGGTAAATAATTTTACAAATGGCGTTGGTTCAATTCCTAGAAGTGCTGTACCAAGCATCATGTGGCCGGTTGATGAAATAGGAAGAAATTCGGTGAGACCTTCAATAATGGCAATGATGAGTGCTTCGAAATAGCTCATATTTTAATTCATAGTTCTAACATTCTGAATAAAATAATCTGTTTCGCCTTGCCAGAAAAAATTCTTATACACTTGTTTGTACGTGAGCACTAATTTTTTTCCTTGTAAGGAATCAAGAGTATGATACACATCATCATCGGTTACCGAAAATTTAAAAATGGTGGCCGGCATAATGGTTCCATCGCCTTGATTAAATCCGCCAACATTCATTTCACCTTCGTATGTTTTAAAAATATATCCTTTTTTTGAGACCTTGGTAAGAATTCCCGATCGTGTTCCTTCGCTATAGGCTAAACCGCAAATGAGGTAGTAGATCCAAAAGCAAAACGCAATGATCAGAACAGAAATAATAAGGAATTTACGAAAACGTTTTTTTGGAGCGGGCGGGGTTTGATCAACTGGCTCCATGTGTCATTATTTTTTTGTTTCTTTTGTAACTGCACTTTTGTCTTTCCACATAATGGAGATTAGAACAGCAGCAAAACCAAGAAGGCAAACTATGGGAGCAACTGTAATACGTTGCGAATCAAAAATGGCAGGATTGAATACATTTGGGTCATCACTTCCGCCACCCATCATTAAAAAATAGCCTAGTCCTATCAAAATAACTCCTGTGATCAGGATCATGTAATTTTTCTTTGTGAATGTAGCTGTCATACCAAATAATTATGGACGTAAATATATGTAAAAAAGCAAGGAAAACTGCCAAATTCCCTTCAATAAATTCATAATTTTTTGTAATATTGTTGTTTATTTCAAATTATGGGAAAAGTTGCGTTAATTACAGGTGTTACGGGGCAGGACGGGGCATATTTGGCCGAACTTTTATTATCAAAAGGGTATAATGTGCACGGTATAAAACGCCGTAGTTCCTTATTCAATACCGACAGGATAGATCATTTATATAAGGATCTTCACGAAAAAAATGTGCATTTTAAATTGCATTATGGAGATCTAACGGATAGCACTAACCTCATTCGCATCATTCAGGAAGTTCAGCCTGATGAGATCTATAACTTGGCCGCGCAATCGCATGTAAAAGTGAGTTTTGAAACGCCGGAGTATACAGCAAATGCAGACGCCATTGGCGCATTAAGAATTTTGGAAGCTATTCGCATATTAAAACTGGAGAAGAAAACTCGTTTTTATCAAGCGGGCACTTCTGAGATGTTTGGTTTGGTTCAGGAAATTCCTCAAAAAGAAACCACACCATTTTATCCGCGCTCGCCATATGGTGTTGCAAAAGTTTATGCGTATTGGATCACCAAAAATTATCGCGAAGCCTACGGCATGTATGCCTGTAATGGAATTTTATTTAATCATGAAAGTCCGGTGCGCGGCGAAACATTTGTAACTCGTAAAATTACACGCGGCGTATCTAAGATAAGTTTGGGCATGCAAGAGAAATTATTTTTAGGGAATTTGGATGCGGAACGCGATTGGGGTCATGCACAAGATTACGTGGAAGGCATGTGGTTAATGATGCAACAAAAAGAAGCAGATGATTTTGTGTTGGCAACCGGCGTAAAAATTACTGTAAGAAAATTCATTGAAATGAGTTTTAATGAAGTTGGAATTACAATTGAATGGAAAGGAAAGGACGAGAACGAAAAAGGATACAACAAAGCCAACGGCAAATGTTTGGTAGAGATAGATCCAAAATATTACCGTCCCGCTGAGGTTGAATTATTAGTTGGTGATGCAAGTAAAGCAAAAGCAAAATTAGGTTGGGTACCAAAACGCACAGTAGAACAATTGTGTAAAGAGATGATGGCATCTGATCTTGAATTATTCAAGCGCGATAAATACTTAATGGAAGGTGGACATAAAGTGTTGGATCAACACGAATAAAAAAAATGGACATCAATTCGAAGATATACATTGCAGGACATAGAGGAATGGTGGGTTCGGCCATTCATCGCAATTTGCAAAAAAAAGGATACAAGAATTTTATCTTTAGAACTTCTCAGGAACTTGATCTAAGAGATCAAAAACAAGTAGCGGAATTCTTCGCGAAGGAAAAACCTGATCATATTTTTTTAGCTGCTGCAAAAGTAGGAGGCATTCAAGCAAATAATACTTATCGTGCCGAATTTTTGTACGATAATTTGATGATCCAAAATAATGTCATTCATCAAGCCTATGTAAATAAGGCAAAAAAATTAATGTTCCTTGGTTCTTCTTGCATCTATCCTAAAATGGCCCTACAACCTTTAAAAGAAGAATATTTATTGAGTGGTTATTTGGAAGATACCAATGAACCTTATGCTATTGCAAAGATCGCAGGGATAAAAATGTGCGAGAGTTACCGCCGACAATATGGTTGCGATTTTATTTCGGTGATGCCAACTAATTTGTACGGACCAAACGATAATTACAATTTAAATA
>JAHEYC010000012.1:38939-47736 GCA_023251775.1 Sphingobacteriaceae bacterium
TGCTTCCGGCGCTCATCCGAAAATTTCATGAAGCAAAAGAAAGTAATTCGCCTTCGGTAGAGATGTGGGGAAGTGGAAGTCCCTTACGCGAATTTTTACATGCCGATGATATGGCCGACGCTTGTGTTTTTTTAATGCAAAATTATAACGGACAACAACACGTGAACATTGGAACGGGCGTTGACCTTTCGATAAAAGATCTAGCATTGATGATCAAAAAAATTGTTGGTTATACCGGAGAGATAAAACACGACCTAAGTAAACCCGATGGCACACCACGAAAATTAATGGATGTAAGTTTTTTACATTCTTTAGGATGGAAACATAAAATAAACTTAGAGCAGGGGATAAGCGAGGTTTATAAAGAGTTTAAAGATAAAAAGGGCGTTAAGGTGTGGTAAGTAAATTGATTGAGATATAAACTCTACATATTTTGTTTTTTGATCATCTCATTTTTTTCAAGTGGTCAATTCTACAATTTACCCGGCGATCATTTTTTCTCACTTCTTACCGAACGAAAATTAGCAGAGAAGGATGCTGAGATCCACAGCGGATTAAAACCATACATCCATTTTTATTCCAATAAATATGTACACGCGGCCGACACTCACCGCATCTTTAAATATATCACCGACGATCCTGCATTGGATGTCACTTTTTTTAAGCACGTTCTATCCTTTGAGCCAAAGAATGAGAATTTCAAAATTCATATCGATCCTATTATTGGTTTACAAAAAGGAAGAGATCTTGTAGACACAACTCCCGGAAATCTTATTACAAACACAAGAGGTGTTATTGCAAGCATTTCTATTGGAAAGGATGTTTATGCCGAAAGCATGTTTGTTGAAAATCAAGCGTATTTTCCTGATTATTTGGAGACCTTTTGTAATACATCGCAAATTGTTCCGGGGCAAGGGCGATTTAAAACATTCAAGAAAAAGGGATATGATTACGCGTTCTCTTCGGGTTTTATTTCGTATCATCCATTTAAAAATTTTAATGTTCAAGCAGGACATGGTAAACAAAAAATTGGTCATGGTTATCGTTCTTTGTTGCTGAGCGATAATTCATTCAATTATCCATATCTCCGTTTTACGCAACAATGGTTTGGCGGAAGATTACAATACACTAATATTTATGCCGTGTTGATGAATCTTGTACCGGCTACAAAAATTCCAATTCCAAATGCTGAGCGTTTGTTTCAAAAGAAACCTGCGGCCTTTCAATATTTAAGTTTGAATGTCACAAAAGCGATCAATGTTTCGTTATTTCAAGGAATTATTTGGCAAGCGGGAGATTCGTTGAACAAACAACATTTGAATATGATGTATGCAAACCCGATCATATTTTCGCATGCAGCGTATTATGGAATGAATAATAAAAATAATGTTGTATTAGGTGCCGATCTTAAGATCAAGATCACTAACAGCATCAATTTCTATTCGCAATTCATGGCCGATGATCTTAGTAATTCCATTTCAATTGGGAACGGTTATGGTTACCAAGTGGGAATAAATTACTTTAATGCTTTAGGAGTTAAGAACTTTTTTCTACAGGCAGAGTATAATTCAGTTTCAAGAGCTTCTTATATAAGTCCTATTAGTGCCCAAACAGATCAGTCATATTCGCATTATGGACAAAATCTTGCTTATACACCCAACTATGGCAATGAGATACTGATAATTGCCGATCGTAAATACAAACGCCTTTTTACGAATTTTAAATACAGTTTACAAACAAAGCAGCAAAACAATACGAATCAAACGCAGATCAACTTAGTTAGCACAAATGTTGGATTTTTGATCAATCCTTCCTATAATTTGAATGTATATGTTGGATATGCCTATCGTTTCCAGAAATTTTATAACTTTAATCCCTCGTTAACAAGTTCGTTACTGTATGTTGGTTTTAAAACAAGCTTGTTCAATACGTATTATGATTTTTAAATGTTAGAACTGATCCTTGTATATCTTACTTCGTTTGGTGTTGCGCTTTATGCAACGCCCGCACTTATTCGTGTGGCCATCTTAAAACGGTTGACCGATGTGCCTGTGGAGGACCGAAAGATCCATAAACGTTCGGTGCCTACGGTTGGGGGAATTATTATTTATGCGGCAACGGTATTCTCTTTTGCCTTGTGGTATAAAATTGAAGATGGAATGGAGTACGATGAGATCTACAAGTCTATTGAAGAATTCAAATTGATCATTGCTACAAGTTTAGTATTATTTTTTGTTGGTGTAAAAGATGATATCATTGGAACAGCGGCTGTAAAAAAATTATTTGCGCATATTTTAGTGGCACTCATTTTGGTGTTGATCGGAAATATTCGCATCACCAGTTTATACGGCGTGTTTGATGTTTGGGATATTCCTTATTGGGCCAGCGTTTTCGTTTCGTTATTCACCTACGTTGTTGTTGTAAATGCATTCAATTTAATTGACGGCGTGGATGGATTAGCAGCGGGTGTTGGAATGTTATCATGTTGGTCGTTTGGCATCTGGTTCATTTTTGCGGGAAATTATTCTTTAGCCGCTTTATCTTTTTCGCTGGCCGGCGCCTTAATGGGCTTTTTAGTATTTAATTTTTCTCCCGCAAAAATTTTTATGGGCGATTCGGGATCACTGATCATTGGATTGTTTGTGTGTATACTTGCTATTAAACTCATCGAATTTCCTGTAGAAAAACTTGATAAATTTTGGGTGCATATCTCAAAACCAATGTTTGTGATAGCAGCAATGATCTATCCATTATTAGATACACTTCGCGTGTTCATCATTCGTACATTAAAGGGGCAATCGCCGCTTATTGCCGATAGAAATCATATTCATCATCATTTGATCGAGCGCGGATATAGCCATGTAAAAACAGTTTGTATCATTTACGGATTTACAATTGTAACTATTGGTTTAAGTTTGCTCGACTTTTTTATTCCCGATGCCAATATTGGTTTGATCGTATTAGGTGGTATTGCTTTACTTTTCTTATTCTTTGTTTTGGTTTTAAATCGAAAACATGCAAAAGTGTCTTAAGAGATCTTTAACTATACTCTTATTTATTTGCGCAACCAAACTAAAAGCGCAAAACGATCCGCTCGCCAAAAATCTTTTTATCAATTCCGATCTCCAATTAAGCATCGATTACTGGCACATTAAACAACCCGACCAAAAATTTCATTCCGATTTTAAACCTTATTTAAGCGGTACCATTTCTAAAATGGCCGACACATCGGTTCCCTTCACACATTACATGATCCATAATTTCTTTTTGAGCAAAACATTTAACGATGCTCCCGAGAAGATCAATCAATGGAACTTTCAAGTTCATCCTATTATTGATGTAGCAGGCGCTTATGATATGCTCGATAATAAAGCGTTACGTGAAGTCATTGCCGGTGCTAATATCAAATTAAGCGGAAACAACGATTTTACGTTTTCGGGAACTGCATTTGGCGGTAATGTAACCTTGCCATTTTATATGGACTCTGCCATTAAATCACGCAAAATTATTCCGGGTTTAGGACAAGTATACGGCGATAATTCAAAAGGATATCAGGTATTTGATTACAATGGATATGCATCGTGGTCGCCCCTCAACAATAAAATATTTAATTTTCAGGTTGGGCGCGATCGACATTTTATTGGCGATGGTTATCGTTCGGTTTTGTTAAGCGATCTTGCAAATCCTATTCCTTATTTTGGGATCAATACCAACCTTTGGCATTTTCAATATAATGTTTGGTACACCGCTATGAATGATGTTACCGGTGCTAAGGGTGTGAAAGCAAACTACCAAAAAAAGTTTGCGACGTTCCATTATTTAAGTTGGAATATTTTAAAACAACTTAATGTGGGAATATTTGAGAATGTGGTTTGGCGCGGAACAGATTCTAATCAAGTGCGTTCGTTCGACGTTAATTATTTGAATCCATTTATTTTTTACCGTCCGCAAGAATTTTCAGTAGGCTCACCAGATAATTCATTCATTGGTTTAAATATCAATTCGCGAATTTCACGTACGCTTAAATTATATGGACAGTTAGGTTTAGATGAATTCTTTTTAAAAGAGATCCGCGCACATAAAGGTTGGTGGGGAAACAAACAAGCATGGCAATTGGGTTTGAATTACATAAATGCTATTCATGTAAAAGGGTTAAATGTGCAAATGGAATATAACGAAGTTCGACCGTACACCTATTCGCATGGCATAGTAGCGCAAAACTATGCGCATTACGGAATGCCATTAGCACATCCTTTAGGTGCTAACTTTAGAGAATTTTTAGGGATCATCAATTATCGCAAGAACAGATTTCAGTTTAGTATAAAAGGAACTTATGCTTTGGTTGGAAAAGATAGTTTGGGAACAAATAGCAATATGGGACAGAATATCTTTTTGAGTTATACCACAAGACCATATGAATATGGACACACAACTACCCAAGGCGACAAGAATCAATTAATGCAAAGCGATATCAAATTTACGTATTGGGTAATTCCAAACATCAATGCGCGTTTTGAGGTGGGATATATTCAGCGTAGCGAGAAGAGTGATGCGGGCTATAAGTTAGAAGAGCCTTATATTTATTTTGGATTCAGAACCAGTTTCTGGAATATGTACAAAGATTAAGCACTCGCAATTTCTTTCAACACATCTAAACATTTTAATTCATTAAAACCCGGGATGTGGAATCGGTAATAGATCAAAATACTTTCTAAAAGATCGGTTCGTTGGGCATTAGATAATTTTTGCTGAAGAACATTACTTGTAAGTGCTTGGTGTAGTAATTCGGAGCTATATTCATTCAAACCTATTGGTCCCGGAAATTCAACACCACAAAATCTTCCTTCGCGGCAATCAAAATATTTATTATCGCTATCGAAATTATTTATGGGGTCAAAACCAAAATGCTGAAGAAGTTCAATTAAAAAATAATGATGAAAGTTGGCAACAGATGTTTCCATTTCATCCAACTGAACTAAACTATGCCAAACAAAATCAAATAATTCGGCTTGTGCTTCTTGTTCTTTTACTGTTTTTGCAAGTACCTCGTTAATAAATTGGAGGATGCTGAGTTTGTGAGCGTTTTTGTGAATAGAACTATAGATATGCAAGCAATTCACTTCTGTGAGTACTTGGATCTCCTTATTTTGTTTTAAAATGAATTCCATTTCTACCAAACTCATGTTCATCAAGGCAGAAGGTTTTAATTTGGAAGAATTTGATCGGGAAATGCGAGCAAGACATGTAACAACGCCATGTTGTTTGGTAAAGAATTTTATGATGTTCTTTTTGTCGGCGAATTTTATGCTTTGTAAAACCAGCCCTTTGTCTTTAACCTGCATTTATCCAAAGATACATCGGATTAGTTGATCACCAAAACTTTTGTTACCGCTTTTAATTCGGCAGTGGTCATAGCAGCATACACAATATAAACCCCTGTAGTAACTTTATTGCCGGCAAATGTTTTTAACGGCCATTCGATCCTTCCGCCTTGCGATTTGGTTTCCCACACAAAGTTGCCACTTTCGTCGGCAATTTTAACTACCGAATTATCTACCAATCCTGTTACGAAAACACTTCCGGTATAAGTTGGTTTTACAGGATTAGGAAATGCATGAATGCCCGAATAATTCTCTTCACCATCAATGATCACATTTTTGTAGCTCTGCAAACCAATAGAAGAGCCAATGTATACATCACCTGTTTTACCATTTACTTTTAGATCTACGATCTCGTTAGAATACAGCGGACTATTATCGGCCGTGAAATGAAAAAGTTGGCGTTGTCCATCGGAACTAAAACAATAAACGCCTCCAGCCTGCGTACCTACCCACTTATTATTAGCGGCATCTACATCAATACATGTTACGCATTCTGCTTCCAAAAGTAATTCAACATTTCCATCTTGCACAATTTTGATCGGCTCTCCGTCAACCGGTCCACCGGTTAAAATGGTATTTGGCGAACTAAAAACGCGAATGCCTTCGGTTGTGCCTACCCATATTTTTCCATCAAGATCCTCAACAATAGAATAAACGGAATTAGAACCCAGGTTACCCCCGCCGGTATTTTTATTAAGTACTTTGAAGGCTTGAAGCGAATAATTGGATGTTGACTTATTGAATTTAGCAACGGTTAATCCCTGATCACGTTCGTGCAATATCCATACTTGTCCATTTTTATCGCAAAGAACTTTTCTTACAAAACGCGCAGAGCCATCAAACGAAAAATTTTGAAATGTACCGTTTGTTTTTTTTACGCTAAGGTATTTTGGAACATCACTTAACGCAAACCATAAATTTCCATCAGCGTCCATATCTTTACCGCTTGTTCTATAATTATTATCTCCGGCTTTCTCCATCGCCCAACCGGTATTAGTTCCGTTATAAACTTTAATTACTTCGTTGTTCTTATATTCGATCAAACCATGTACCCAACTCGATACCCACAATCTGCTAGGATCTTTTTTATCAAAGAACACATGACACGCATCAACAAGCGAATCAACAGACTGTCCTTCTTTTCTTAAATATTTCCACTCACCATTTTCACTTTCGCTTACACCGGCTCTTGAACCAATGGCACCACCACCCGATCCAATAAATACGGGCGCTATTGCAACTTTTCCTGCTCTTATATCAATACTCGCTATATTACTTATAAAAACGCCGTTTGTTTTAATATAGGTTGGTTTATAGGACGGATTACTTCCTCCGGTTTTAATGAGGCCATATCCAAGATCTGCGATCCAATAGTTCGGTCCTTTTACAACCGCATCACTGGCACTGGTATAATAATTGTCGTATTGTGTAATATAAGCCGTACCCAAGGTTAAACTTGAATTTAAAAACAAACTCCCGTAATTTTCTTGTATGCAAAGGTGCGTTCCCAGATTTTTTATTCTTCTAATGAAGTATGGATAGGGGAGGCCTATAAATTTTGACCAAGTGTTCGCGCTCGTATATGTGTAAATGGTATCTTGCGTGGTAATTCCACTTTCCTTAAATGGAGAATAAGTTGCCACAACCGTATTATTGAACACTACCACATTGCCATAACAACCGCTTGGAATTCCGTTCGTGATCTTTTTCCAGTTCTGATAATTATTTGGCAACAGTGTTCTGTTACATTTATATAAACCTAAAGGAGTGGCCGCATAAAAAAGCGAATCGGTGATCGCGAACTGATATACTTCAAGGTTTGTTCCGTTTGGTCCAATGATGTACGTATCTTTGATCTCTAATTTTTCGGTATCAAATAAAGCAATACCAAACCCGCACGAGAGGTATGCCATTTTTCCATCGAACCAAATTTCGTTCACATTTTTTTTCCCGCTGAAATTCTTTCTAAATAGATCGGGATAATTTGTAATGGAATTATCAGGTTTTATAACATCAATATTGGAGTTATCGTAAACAACAATTAATCGGTTGTTATTTGGATTATCTCTTAAGAATTTTATTCCAACATCGCTTAAGCCCTGGATCTTATTTATTTTTTCGATACTGCCATCGTCCTCATCATAAACAAATACGCTTGAATAATTACAACTATAAATTTTTCCGTTGAAATTGGCAACCGAAACGGCGCTATTTAATCCCACATGATCTTCCCATGTGCCAATGCGTGATTGCGCCACTAAAAGAACAGAGATTAAAATAAAAAATACGGTATAAAGCCTTTTGGAGATCATATAGTAATGAACGATAAATTTAAAGGATTATTATCATAAAAGGCTTGTTTTTTATGGCTCTAAGTGAAATACCCCTTGCGTTTAACGTTTGATTACCAGAAGGTTATTTGGTTAGGCTAAGATCAGCTTCGTTTTACTAAGCCAAATACCTTGTTTTGGGCCCCGTAACTTGTGCTTATATCAAGCGAAGGATCTTTGCCTGAAGCGGAAGGATCAAGTTTAGAAATAACGGTATCACATACTTCTTTTACTGTTATCAATTTCATGCACATATTATCGCCGGCGCATGGTGGGATCTTAAAATCGTGAACACATGGACTGCAATATAATCCTTTGTAAATAATGGACGTATTATTTTCTGATCCATATTGATAGGGAGAGCATGGACCAAAAAGACAAACAGTTGGTGTTTTGCAGGCGAATGAAATATGCATGGGGCCCGTATCGTTTGTTATAACTAATTGCGAATGTTTTATTAAGGCGATCAGATCATCAATAGAAGTTTTGCCTGCCATATTTATCACTCGGTTTGAATCCATAGAGTTCATCACCGTTTGTGTATATTCTTTTTCGGAAGTTGATCCTATAAGAACAATGCTGAGTTCGGGATACTTTTCTAAAATGTTTTGAATGAGTGAACGAAAATTCTCTGCACTCCAACGGCGTTCAATTCTAAGATCAGAAGCATTGGGATTAATGATAATATATTTTTTTTCTGGAATGATGTTCTTGTCAAAAGTGATGTCCTTATCAATTGGATATAATGAAATGTTGTCATCTATCTCACCAAATAATCTGGCAACCTGTAAATAAACTCCCGAAATAGCAACTTTAGGATTAAAGAACATCATGTGTGTGTAAATTCCCATTCTAAAAGAACTGTCTCTTAAATAAAAACCAATTCTGTTCTTGGATAAAGAAAAAAGAGCAACAAGCGTACTGAAATTAGAATAGATCTCAAGATCAATATAAACGTCTGGTCTTTTTTTCCATAATTTGAAAATACATTTGAAACATGTAGCAAGAAGTTGAAACACTCCTTTATCGTTAATAGTAATGATGGTATCGGTATCCGTTATCTTTTTTAAGAATTGCTCATTTGTT
>JAHEYC010000012.1:47746-56702 GCA_023251775.1 Sphingobacteriaceae bacterium
TATCATTGGTGTGGATTGGATGATGCTGCCCAAACCTTTGAATTTACAAATAGCAATTCGTTTGAAGGGTTTGTTGAGAGTGTGATCGATAGATAATATTTTCCCAACAAAACGCGTGAGGTAGTTCAGCAAAAATGCAATTGGCTTTGCAATATAACTGTCAATTAATATTTGTCGCCTAGTGTTCAGATCTTTTATCTTTTAGTATTTCTATGGAGCTGATCTTTTTATCTTTTGAAATGCGAATGGCCGACGTATTACTTATATGCCAAAGATAATGATTACTCAATCTTAACATATAGATATTAGATACTTTATCTCGTCGTTCAAATGTAAAAGTTCCCGAAACTTGCGACGAATCATTCAATAACTCCACAGTTATTGGGTAACTCTCAATGTCGTAGTTTTCTTTTTTGAATTCAATTCCCAAATAACAGTGTTCATTTCTGCTTAGAGTTTGTGGCACATTAAAAGTAAACGAATATTCCGTTTCGGTTAGATCCTTCGCGTTTATTTTAAACGCACTTACAAGATCTGTAGAATTCTTTTTAGAATAATAATAGCCAATGTATTCGGCATTTAATTTGTAATGCAAGGTTTGTGGTTTGTAAGCGTTAGCGTCGAGAGGTAAAGGTTGTTTTATCTTTTGAGCTAATGTTGGTGTTGCCCAAATACTTTTATGATCAAGACAACCAATGGGTTTGTAATTCGCAAAAACATATTCGGCCAATAAGTAATGTCTCATCACGTTTGGAATATTATCCATGGCATCGTTAACACCCGGAGGATCGCTTGAATAAACCACTAATGGAATTTTTTTAGGATCTAAGTCTTCCAATAATTTTATTTGCAGGAAATCACCAACTGTATTTTGTAAATTCTGATTGAAATAACTTGGAATGCTTCTATTGCAATAGTAATAAAGCATCGACGTATTCGAAAAATCGAAAAAAGTTTGTTCTTCACTCAAGTTATCATCCATCAATTTTTTTATGGCGCTGTAATTGTTATCTGCAAATGAAGAGTCCGTTAATACTCGTCCTTTAAGAGAACGTTGATGAAATGGCATTTTTTGGTTATAAAATCTTTTCTCGGTGATACCTTGTTCGATCGGAATTTTACTAAGGTTTATCGGAAAATATTTTATAAGAAGGAACAGGACGAATGTAGAGCCATAAAAAACGGTATATCGCTGTATATTTAATTCTTTTGAGAACAAGAATGTAATGAAGAGTGCGGTTGAAATATGAAATACACTGATGATATAATCATCACTTAATTCAGGGAATCCGTGACGAACCAAGCCTCTTTGCAAATGAACAAGATACATGATGAATAAGTATAAAGCTCCTAAAAGTAAATAGCCCTTATCAAAAATAGTGGAATTGTATTTTGTTTTCAATAAATAAAGCGCAAATAAACACATCATAACCGCCATCATGGGATAGAACAAATGGTACAAATAAAATTGGTGAGAGGTTGATTGAGCAATATAACTATGTCCGTGCGATTGACTGCCCGCAATATAATGGTAAAAAAGTTGAACGTTATCAAGTACTTTATGCGGACCTCGAAGGATAAACACTAAACCAAAAACACTTGCTACAAATACTAAAAAATAACTGAGGCCTTTAAATAAGATCTTGAAAGGGATCTTATCTGCATAAATAAAATAAACCAATGGTAAAAAAATAGCATTGCCAATAATAGCAACAACGCCTGTATCGATCCGCCATATCAACAATAAACAACATATAAGAAGAAGTTTGAAAACTTTATATGCTGATGGTTTTTGAAAAAGATCTCGGGTCAATAAGAAAGGCAATACAGCCATAAGTACAGTTGTGTAAAGAACATCGTTCACAAAAGGGAAAAGGAAAATAAATACAATGGCATAGGTTTGGCGTTTGAATAAATGAATAAGGAAGAAATATTGTACGGAAACAAAGATGATGCTGTTCAAAAAGCTATAACAAAGCGGACTTAGATCATTATGAAAACCGAAAATGAAAGAATAAACATAGCCATACCATTGTTCGGAAAGCATATGTGAACTCATAAAATCTAAAACAGGGATCTGTCCGAACTCACACACCCTCATAATAGAACTCATGATATTGGCCGGCTCGAACATATCGGGTATATTTTCAATAACAGGTTCGTAAGCGGTAATTATCACATAGCAAAATAATAAAGAAGGAATAATGTAACGTTTATATTGTTTTAAACTAGAAACTCTTTTTTTCCGTGATATAAAAAGAAGTGCAACAACAATAACAGTAAAGAAAATGAATAATTGAATAAAGTTATGGTGATAATTTGTGATCTCGCCCGAATTCATTTTTTTATAAAAGAAAAGCTCAACACTTAAAAAGGCGATCAAGGGAATTCCAGTGAGTGGTAAAAGAAAGGATGTCGCTTTTCGTGGACTTATTTTTAGAATATGTAGCGTGACAAAATAATAGGTCATGAATAGAAGCGTACCAACAAACAAAATAGTAGAATAATTTTTGTGAACGATGTTAGTAGTGCCAAATAAGAATACGCAAGCAAATAAAAAGAGAAATGCAAAGGAGATACTTAAATTAAAGATGCCTGAATGCAATAAATATTTGGGAATACGAATTCCATGATCCGATAATATCACCAAGAGCAATTTAAAACTAAACAAAAAGAAAATACTGCTTAGCACATGTGTGGAGTCAGTTCCAAAAATGCGCATCACGCAAAGCACAATTCCCGAAAGTGAAAGTAGTAACAGGTCCTCGTGTTTGATCAAGCCCTCGCCCGAATTTTTGAGTAAACGTTTGAGCGAAAAAAAGATGATGACAAAAATTACTGTCAAAGCAATAATGAACCTATACATCCATGTAACTCTTGAGCTTACATCTACACCATAAGCTGTAGCCTCACTTAAATAAAGTGTTGAAAGATCGGTGAGCTCGAATGATACGAACCTAGCACCTTCGTGAATAAAAAAGAACGTGATAAAAAGTGCATACATTGCCAAACAAAACAAATTTGTGCCCGACAAAGAACCTCGAAATTGGTCTAAAAACCTCTTCATAATTGCCTTGAGAAAAAACTAAAATAACAAAAAAAACAGCTGGCTCTAAGCATTTTCAAATAAAGTTAAATTTACAATATTATTGTTTAAACATACCTAAAAATGCATCTTTCTAATGCGTTTAGAAGGACTCAAACAGTTGGTAAGCACCAATTATGATGTTATATCTGAATATTTCAAATTTAGTATGCGGATTTACACAATAAATCAATAATTTAGTACGCAGATGCAACTCAAAGAACAATTGATACAGGATACGGCACAGTTCCCTTTGATCATATACTATCAAGGGAATTACGAAGATATTCCTACCGAGACCCTCGTGTATATCATTGAGTCGAACGAGAAATTAGCAAATAGAAAGAATCAATTAAGAAAGGTGATGTTCTTATCGGTGGAGGCCATTCAAAACATCCAGCGTTATAGCACGCATTTGGGACATAGGTCGGATCTTTATCTCATATTTTACGATGGTGAGTCGTATCAAGTAGTGACACAAAACCCTATTCGCACTGCGAGTATTCAAGAATTAAAGGATAGACTGGATGGGCTTATTTCGAAGGACCTGGTTGAATTGGATGAGTTGTATTTGAATGTGGTAGATTCGGAAGAAAAGACAGAGAAAGGCTCGGGCTTAGGTTTAATTGAGATCACACGTAAATCCAATAAGAACATTCATTACGAGTTCAAAAAAATTGATGAAGAGTACTCTCTTTTCAATTTGTACTTTGCAATACCTTTGGTTAAAAAGGAGGAGTCGGTGTTCGACTTTTCCACAGCAAAAAGTTTAATACATAAGCTTGATCAACATTCGGCCGAAAGCAATAGTTGTTTCTACTATGGCGGCGATTTTTCGAATAGTTTTATTTCGCAGTTCTTGGATCTATTGTTATCAAAAAGGGAAGAAGAAAAGAATAATGCCAGTAAAAAAGTTCATCATATATTGATCGAACTCATTCAGAATATAAAACGACACTCAAGTTATGAAAAGGAGAATAGTTTTGGAAGGATGTTGGTTGAATGGAAAAGTAAACACATTGAAATAACAACGTATAATAATACGCACATTAACAATGCAAGAGAAATACAAAAAAAAGTTGTAGATTTAAACGGTGCAAATAAAGAACAACTGATAGAGATAAGCAAGGCCATGTTATCTGATATTGAGACCAACAATGGATTAGGGCTTATAGACGTAGCCAATTTGATCTATCCAAATAAAATGAAAGTGAATATTTGTAAAGAAAGAAATGATGTTGCCGAATTATTCTTTACCATAAACATAAACAATGAGTGACCAAACTTTATACATAGAAGCAAAAGAAGATACCCCTATGGTAAAGCATGAAAAGGTAGGGGATTCGAATGTGATCACTATTGCCGGCGTTTCTATGCCTGAGAATACGTTGGATTTTTATTTGCCCCTGATACAACAGATCGATGAGATATGTTCGGGCTCTAAAAAGAATAAATTAATATTTCATTTAGAATATATGAACTCGATGTCTAACAAACAAGTTCTCAAATTAATTAGTTCTATTTTCAAAAAAGATCCGGAATTAAAAGTGATCTGGCAATATTCTAATGGCGATGAGTTGATAAAAATGAAAGGGGAGGAAATGAGATCAATACTAGAAGGAATTGATCTTTCAGTTGAAGAGATCAAACTCTAAATCCAACCACCAACACATCGTCGGTTTGTTCTCTAGCACCTTTCCAATTCTCGAATTCCTCATTTAATTCTTTTTCGGCTAAAGTAAGGTCGGGTTTTTGAGAGATCTTGCTTAACAAGTTCTCAAATCGGCGTAAATTATATTTTTCGGGTTTTACACTTTCTCCTTTAAACTGATCGCAGTAGCCATCGCTCATTAAATAAAAACAATCGTTGGGTTTATAATCAATTAGAACGTCCTCATATTTTGGTTGCAGATCATTTTTTACCGGACGATGAATAACAGGTAAATAATTCAAGATATCACCATTAGAATATTGATAGATACTGCTTGCATTAGAAGCGAAGGCTGCTTTTTTCTCATGCTCTTTAAAACACATCACCGTGAGTTCGATGCCATACTCGGTTAATTTTTGAGTAGAGAAAGCCAAGTTCAATTGATTATTCAATTCGTTGATGATCTTACTTGGTGATGCTAATTTATTTTTTTCGATCAACTCTTCAATGATGCCGTGTCCTAAAACAGTTAATAGTGCTCCCGGAACACCGTGCCCTGTGCAATCGGCCGAAATGATGATCTTTGTTCCATCTGTTTCACCGAACCAATAAAAATCTCCCGATAAAATATCCTTTGGTTGATAATACACAAATGAATTGGGGAAGAATTTTTTTATGTGTTGCTTATCCATCAATAAATTTGTTTGTATAACAGAAGCGTATTTAATGCTACTGATCAAACGATCGTTGACCTTGTTTATTTGCGTATTTTTTTCGGTAAGCGTTTTATTGAATTTGCGCTTTTGGTTGATGAAATAATACATAAAACCCATTAATATCACAGCAACAACAACCAAGGCCACCATGAACAGGATGAGTTTTTGTGCCTGACCTAATTCTTTTTGTTGAAGGCTTAGATAATTTTCCTTAAGCGCGAGTTGTGATTCGGCATTCTTTATTTGATTCTGCAACATCAGATATTGCGGATCCTTATCATTATACGAATTCAATAATTGTTTAGAAAGTTCGATTTGTTTTTTTAGATCAGATGCCGAATCAGCCAATGATCTGTTCAACGAACTCATTAGATCGTTGGTATGTTTTATCACAGAGGAATCTTTACTGGACGTACCTTTTTGATCGCCTTGAGCCAACGTTTTTTTATCCGAATGTTTTTCAGTGAACTTCTGATGAAGTGTTGAAACAATATTTTGCTTTGAACTGTTATTTACTGCAACGGCTTTTTCAAATAAGATCTTATTGGATTGCATCACATCCTGATTCTCGTTCTTGTGACTCGAGGTCGGAGCGCTAAAAAATAGCGCACCATTATCGCTGATAGACAGGGTGCCAATATTATCAACAGACTTATCGCCCTTTCTTATAATAAACGAGATCAACGAAAAGATCGTCTTTGCTCCGGCATCCTGATAATTGATGATCAAATTCAAGGTAGAATAATCTTCAGTCGAGATCGTAACGGTGTATTCGCCCGTTTTTGGAATTGAGAACGTATAAGCACCTGTAACATCCGAGTACATGATAATATCCGTTTCAGGTCCTTTTACATTTATTTGAACAGTGCCTAAAGGACCTTCAAATCCAAGATTCTTACTCGCTTTTTTCAGAAGCATTACTTTCTCGCCATAAAACCCGTAAATAGTTCCCGAAAAACCAATACTTTGGGCATTGATCAGTAAAACCGGAAAAAATAAAAGAAATATGTAGACGAATTTTCTCATTAAAACACTGACCAGTAAAAGTAACTAACTTAAGGGTGAGTTACAAAATTTTAATATGGTCTAATATTCTCTCTGTATAAAAAATTTAGTCAGTAATCGAATATCTCATAGAATGGATATTATTATTCAGCTAAAACAGTTTACAAATTAACAATAAATGAAGCTCAAAGGAGAAAAAGAGGTATTAGGTTCCAATATTCTCATATCATCCTGCAGCCAACGCGCGAAAAGACAATAAGTACTTAGAAAATTGTTTTAGATGTGACCTCGAGAGGAGTCGAACCTCCAACCTTCGGTTCCGGAAACCGACACTCTATCCAGTTGAGCTACGAGGTCTTATACCAGACATAACTACAAAATAAGCTTATTATGCGCAGTTATTTTTTGAAAAGACGATGAAAAAAATTGTTGCATAGCCTAAGCTACGGAACTATTTTTTTCAGAAGTATTGTTGAAAAAGAACGAGCAGATAGGCCTATTTTGTAGTGATATCTGGTAATAGGCGCTAAGGTACGAATTATCCCCAAAGTTCACCTTCTATGTATTTTTGCTTATTTTAACTGTAACCATTTACAGCGTTTCGTATTATTGTGCCGTTGATGAGGCTAAAGACCCTTTTACTAGTTTTTTTGATGTTTGGTTATTTATCAAACGCTCAGAAGCTATCTATAAAGGGCACCATTCAAGATACAGTTTCAAAAAGTCCTTTACAAAACGCCGTTATCATTGCCACCAAACTTTCCGATTCAACACTTATTGATTTCACGCGAAGTAACGAGCAAGGTTTTTTTGAGATAAAAGAACTCCCTATTGATACGTACAAGGTTGTTATCTCCTATAAAAAGTTTGGTGATAAGATCATGTATGTTATTGGGACGAACAAAAGTTTCGAATTCAATTTCAATAAAATAATTATGCCTCCAAAAAGTGTGGATCTGGATGAGGTCACCATTTTTGCTTATAAAGATCCGGTGTATTATAAAGGGGATACTCTTATATATACGGCAGATAGTTTCAAAGTAAAACCAAACGCAACGGTGGAAGATCTTTTACGAAGATTACCCGGAGTGAAAGTGGATGCTAATGGAAAAATAACAGCGCAAGGAAAAGAAGTAAGTAAAGTATTAGTGGATGGTGACGAATTTTTTGGTACCGATCCAACAATGGCCACAAAAAATTTAGCGGCAAACGCTGTAGAGTCGGTTCAAGTATATGAAAAGAAAGATGAGAATGCCAGTGCCGATAATACAAGCGATGAGACCATAAAAGTAATGAATTTGAAATTGAAGGACGAAGCTAAAAAAGGATATTTCGGGAAAGTGTCGGCCGCCGGTGGTTCCGACTTTCAAAAAGTACAAAAGCCATTTTACGAAAGTGATCTGTTAGTGAATAAATTCCGTAACAAACAAAAGATCTCGTTATTTGCTTTAGGATCTAACACACCAAAAACCGGTTTTGGATGGAGTGATATTGATAAATACGGATTGGAGAACGAACAAGATTGGAGTTACGATGAAGAAAGCAATAACTGGACCTCTAACCGCGATCAAGGGCAGGGGATACCGCAAACCATTAACACAGGAATTTATTACAGCGATAGATTAAGTAAAAAAACAAAGATCAATTCGAATTATTCGTACAAAAATAATTTATTGGTCACCGAAAGCGAGCAACACAGTCAGTATTTTTTAACGGATACAAGTTATACAACCAATAATTATAATAAGAATACCGAACGGAATCAAGGACATGTTTTCAATATGTATCTTGAACACGATCTGGATTCGTTGACCAAACTTATTATTACACCTAAATTAAATTATAAGATAAAGAGCGCCGAATATTATACCGAAAATAATTTTGCAACTACAGAAGGTGTTGTTTCGCGCGAAACAAAGAATACGAATACAACTAACTCGGCAAATTATGATATCAGTTCGGGGATTAGACTTACACGGAATTTCAAGAAGAAAGATCGTTTTTTGAATATCTATTATTATGTAGATAAGGGTGCCAACGATGGTTTAGGGCAACTAAATACCTTGAATTCATTTTACACAAGCACTATCACGGGTCTTGGTAATATTGATCAAAAAAAGGAAACGAGTTCAAACAATATGACGCATCAAGCCAGCGTAAGTTTCTTTGAACCCTTCACAAAAAAAATAAAAGGAGAGGTAACGTACGAATTAACCTATAATGAAAATGATCAATCGAAGCTGTCGTTGAATAAGATAAATAATGAGTATTCTATTTTGGATTCATTATATTCTAATGATTTTAGCAATACCAAAATGGTTAACCAAGCAAAAGCACGGTTAATTTATGAGATAAAAAAATACCGTTTTGCTATTGCTACAAGAGCGCGCCAGGTTAATTTATCCAATGTAAATAATTATACCGATAGGGTATTTAAGCTTTCGGTACGAAACATTTTACCGTTTGTGAACTACAATTATAATTTTAGTCAGAACATGC
>JAHEYC010000013.1:0-4483 GCA_023251775.1 Sphingobacteriaceae bacterium
ACGGCAATACAAGTCTGTTCCTTCACTATTCTTAATAGTGAACATATTCCAGCGCCCGAGTTTATAATCTTTAATTGGATTGTCGGCTTTGAAAATTGGTGATGATTTTCCGTTTGTACTTACCACATTATATTCGCGTGGAATATACACACTGGTAAAATTATCAATAAAATAATTTCCGGTTTCATCTAACATACACGTATGCGTACCATCACCGCCGGTTAATTTTTTTACTTCTCCTGTTTTTAAACTCACACTGTAAAAATCTTGATTCACCGGTCCCATACCATTCGCATGAAAAAAATACCGTTCGCCTTTTGCATCAAAACCATTTGATAATTTTATTTCCCATTGTCCGCTTGTGATCTGTCTTATCAATTTACCCGAAACATCATATAAATATAAATGGGTAAAACCATCTCTACGACTATGCCAAATAAATTTTTGCGGATCGTTTGGTACAAATGCCATTTCAATTAAAGGCTCTACATATTTTTCATCTTTCTCTTCAAACAAAGTTTTTACAAAGTCGCCGGTGGATGCATTGTATTCATTTAACTGCATAAAATTTTGTTCGCGGTTAAGTTCGGCTATGTAAATAAATTTTTCGTCGGGACTCCAAGCAATATTAGTGAGGTAATGATCTTTTGGCCCTTTCGTTTTCAAATAGATCACACTTTGCGCGGCGATATTATAAACCCCAAGCGTTACATAATGACTTTTTGATCCCGCCATTGGATATCGGATGTCCTCATTTTTTGCAGGATACGGCTTCCAATCCACAATTGGATAACTGAACACATCCGATTGATCCATGCGATAAAACGCTAACAAATTTCCTTTAGGACTCCAAAACGTTCCTTTAGAAATTCCAAATTCATTTTGATGAACATTTCTTGCGCCATAAGCAATATTTATATTACCATCAATAGAGATCTGACGAATATCGGCCGCAATATTCACGTATAAATTATAGTCCTTGGTATAAGCAATATTTTTAGTTGCCTTATGTTGATCAGCGTCTTCCTCTTTTAACGAAGGATTTGTACTTGCAGAAGAAATAGCTTTTGTTTTAAGATCGAAGGTCACGATATCTTTTCCCTGAGCAAACGTACATGTATTTACATCTTTAAATTGCAAACCCGGAAACGCTTTTAATGTATCGCGTTTGGCGGCTTTTAAAGAAGCGTTCAATTCGATTAGCTTGAACCAATCGCTTGTTTTGCCATTGGCATTATCGCCTTTTACAACTTTTGTTTTATCAACGTAAAAGAATGAAGTTGATGCAGGGATGAACTGAATATTTTGCAAACGCATTGGCGCCAGATCTGTTCGGCCCTTTAAAACAGCATCCTGAATGGTGAGTAATTTATCCTGCGCTTTAAAAATAAAGGGCAACAAGATCAATAAAACTAGAATTTTACGCATACAATGTTTAATTTTAAAACATTAAATATAGACTTAAAATACTTACCCTTTGCGCCGTTGGTGTAATTTTTATGGTGCATTTTGCTTGTATTCTCACGTATGCTTATCCCTTGGATAGCGAGAAGAACTCCAAAATGGATTATTACTCATTTTGGTATGTGTATCCTTATTACAAGCAAGACTGGCGCTTGTTCACCCCTTGTCCTGATTTTAATTTTAGAATATGTGCGGCATATAGAGTTAATAACGAAATGCATTATTCTCAACCTTTGGTCGAGGCATTGCACCAGCGTAATTTATTTACAGGAAAAGAATTTTTGATGTTGACATTAAGTAATGCTTCAGGTTATTTTGCGCGCGATCCTTCTGAGAAGAATCGGTCAATTTTGAGAACTGCTATCTATAGATATTTAAATAATAAACACAATAGCACAATAAGTGATCTTCATATACTTGTTGAATTAACCGAAATAAAAACCAATAAGGTAAACCATTTTTATTACGAATAAGATAATTACATATGCATTTGATGATTACCGCAGGAAAACCAATGCCATGTGGTTCAAGAACCTGTTATATATTTTTATTTTACTAAAGTGTTTCTTTTGGGCTCTTAACTTTGATCTTTTATTTGGTGAAAATGCATTATCGTATGTTAATAGCACAGCTGTTTCGTTAACTGACTATAAGAACGCGATCTCTTACTCAAAGCATTTCGCGTATGTGCTTTTATATTCTTCAACATCATGGCACTCTGTGCTTGCACTTACTCTTGTTGCCTTTATATCGCTTTTTTCGTTGGCAAAACGGTCTTATATAGTAATGGATCTTTTGTTATTCTTTTTATTGGTGAACATCAACTTTAAAATATACACGTCCACCACCGCCGGCGATCCATTAATGACCAACCTATGTTTCTTGAGTGTTTTTTTAAGAAAAGAATTTATGAGGAAAGAGGGAATATGGGGAGATCTAAAAGTACTTCTGCACAATTTTTCTTTTCTGGCACTTATTGTACAAGTATGCATAGTTTATGTGTATTCTGCCATGGCAAAATGGATAGATGATGATTGGGTAAATGGTGATGCTATTACACTGGTAAATAAAGCCGTGCATTACTCCAATTATTTTTTGATCAATAATGCTGATACTTTGCATCCTATATCTTTGGTAATAACTTATTTCATATTGATGTACCAAACTGTGTTTCCGATTTTTGTGTTCTTACCTAAGATCAAAAAATACTTTTTGAATATGGGAGTTCTAATGCATTTATACATTGCATTTGTAATGGGACTTTTCTTTTTTGGATTGATCATGGCGTTGACGTATATCCTTTTTTACGATTTTGAAAAAGTTGAGGACTAATGTTTGCATTAATTGCGGGACAAAATGTCCCGCTCAACCTGAACATCCGCATTTCAAGTTGGACGGGACATTTTGTCCCGCAGGATATTAAATTACTACTTTCCAATCTGCCGCGTGAGGGATTGAGCCATTGTTTGAGCTCCTTTTTTATCTTGGTTAATTCCATTGAGATAAAAAAGAGCGAGTGGCGAAAGCCCGACCCCGCATGGTTAATTTCATCGGCGGGGGCACGCCCAAATAATAATGATCGTATAAGAAAGAATAAAATAAAAGCTGTATCTTTACAAAATGTTCACACAAGACCAATTAAAAGACGTTAACTCTCGTCACCTGGCATTAAGGGGGTTTCTTTGACTACGATAAAAAGAAACACGATCTCTCATTACTCGAAGAAAAAACATTAGACCCAAATTTTTGGAACGACAGCAAAAAAGCTGAATCTGTTTTAGGGGAAGTTAAACTCAAAAAAGTTTGGATAACCGGTTATGATGAATTAACCAAAGACGTTGACGACCTAAATACACTTTACGAATTTTTTAAAGAAGGCGAAGCGAGTGAAGCCGAAACGCAACATCAGTTTGATATTACCTATAAAAAATTAGAAAGCATTGAGTTCAAGAACATGTTGCGTAATGAAGAAGATGTTTTGAATTGTGTTCTTCAAATAAATGCCGGTGCGGGCGGAACAGAGAGTTGTGATTGGGCCAGCATTTTAATGCGTATGTATATGATGTACGCCGAGAAACAAGGATTTAAAGTGAGTCAATTGGATTATAATGCCGGCGATGCCGCAGGAATAAAATCGGTTTCATTACAAATAGAAGGTCCGTATGCTTATGGTTATTTAAAAGGAGAAAATGGCGTGCATCGTTTGGTGCGCATTAGTCCGTTTGATGCCAATGCAAAACGTCATACAAGTTTTGCATCAGTGTATGTGTATCCAATTGTTGATGATACTATTGAAATTGAAATAAAACCTGCAGATCTTGAAATTACAACCTCGCGAAGTGGTGGTGCAGGCGGACAAAATGTAAATAAAGTAGAAACTAAAGTACAAATGCTGCACAAGCCATCTGGAATTGTTGTTGTTTGTCAAGTTGAAAGAAGTCAACACGGAAATCGTGAACGCGCTTTACAAATGTTGCGTTCGCAATTATATGAACTGGAAATGCGTAAGCGCAACGAAACAAAAGCGGCTGTGGAAGAAGGAAAAATGAAAATAGAATGGGGATCGCAAATTCGCAGTTATGTTTTGCATCCTTACAAAATGGTGAACGATCATCGTACCGAATTAAAGATCACCGATGCGGAATCGGTTTTAGACGGCAACCTCGATGAATTGATAAAAAATTATTTAATGGTTACTTCGGGTAAACAAACAACATAAACATGGCAAACGTTTTTGAATTTAATGGCTATGTGCCGGTGATAGATAGATCGGCATTCATTCATCCTAATGCAACAGTTACCGGAAATGTAACTATTGGTAAGGATGTATATATTGGTCCGGGTGCTGCAGTGCGCGGCGATTGGGGCGAGATCATCATTGAAGACGGATGTAATGTGCAAGAAAATTGTACCATTCATATGTTTCCTGGAACAACTGTTCTTTTAAAAGAAGGAGCGCATATTGGTCACGGTGCCATTATACACGGCGGAACAATTGGAAAAAATGTTTTAGTGGGAA
>JAHEYC010000013.1:4493-56174 GCA_023251775.1 Sphingobacteriaceae bacterium
ACAGTGTGATCATGGATAATTGTGTGATAGGTGATGAATGCATTATTGGTGCATTAACGTTTGTGCCCGCAGATACAATTATCTCCAAACGAAAAGTGGTTGTTGGAAATCCGGCGAAAGAAGTGAAGGATGTAAGTGATGAGATGATAGCGTGGAAAACCGAAGGCACAAAATTGTATCAGCAATTACCAAAAGAATGTCACGAAACATTAAAAGTTTGCGAACCTTTGCGTCGCTCGCCAGCTTACAAACCAAAGCAGCAAGATATTTACAAGACCTGGAACGAAAAGAAGGAGATAAAGAAAACCTCAAAAAAATAATTCCTATGAAACTAAAACGCAAGCTATTTTGTTTTTTACTATCATTCGCACTGTTTTTTAATAGTTCTGCTCAAGCAGTGGAAGAAGGCGATGAGGTTATCACTCCTTATTACGGACCATCGTTCTTTAAAGGTGTTTTTGGAAATCCATATAGTTCAAGTATTATAAGCTCTTCACAAAATTATAAAGTGGATGATATAGGCACGTTTGGTATTTATTCGGAATATTTACTAAACGATATAGTGGGTGTTGGAATAGATATTTATTATAATAAGTCGGTAAGTTCATGGAATGAGACCAACGATGTATATAATCCTACAACGATGCAATATGAACCTAAAACCTACGATTATAAAGTAACTGCGCCAACCTTTGCAGCTTTGGGAAGATTTAATTTTCATTATTCAAGCTTTTACTCATTATTTTCTGACGACTTTGATACTTACGTGATATTGGCATTTGGGTATAAAAAAACAAATTATAAGGTGCAAACAAATGACCCTAATTATAATTTTGATCCAAACAAAAACACTTTTAGCTTGTTCAATGCCTCAAATCCAATTGGCGGAAAGCTTGGCGCCGGATTTAGATTTTTTATTACCGATGAGGCCGGTATCACTTTAGAATTGTACGCGGGCAGGCCTTATGTTTCGGGAGGAGTATCCTTTAGATTTTAAGTAATAAAAAAAGGGAGCCGAACGACTCCCTTTTTTATTTGGATCAAATTATTTACTGATCAGTATTTTTTGTCGTACCAAACCAAGATCATTTTTACCAACAATGAAATAAATACCAGCGGATAAATTAGTCAAATTAATTTTTTGTTCGCTTGCCGCGGTTAAATTGATTTTATTTACAGTCTCACCTAAACTATTTACAACTATCAAATTAATATCTGCACCCGAAATGATCATGAATTCTCCGTTGTTTGGATTAGGATAAATAGATAAAGAATTTCCTTTTGTAGTTATCTCAGCAAGTCCCGTTGAGCAAGTGGTCGTGTTTTGAGTATACGTTGCTGTATTTACGCAACCCGCAGCACTTGTTCCTGTTGCTGTATACACAGTTGTAACAGTTGGAGAAACTGCAATAGAAGATGTAGTTGCTGTTGTATTCCATGTATAAGTGTTTGCGCCGCTTGCAATAATATTTGCCACCGATCCAACACAAATAACGCTTGGGCCATTAATTGTAATTACCGGTAAAGGATTTACACTTATAGAACTTACCGCACTTGATGTACATGTGTTTACACCCGTTCCAACAACTGTGTATGAAGTTGTAACACTTGGATTCACAACAATGGCACTTGTGGTTGGTCCGCTATTCCAACTATAGGTATTAGCACCCGTAACATTAAATGTTGCAGAATTACCTGCGCACATTACAGTTGGTGTACCACTCACCGTTAAACTCGGAAGTGGAAGAACGGTTGCGCAAGAAATGGCTGTGTTGGTACATCCAAAAGCACTTGCGCCTGTAACAGTATAACATCCCGAATTAACCGGCTGCGCATTCACAATAGTTGGATTTTGCACTGCACTAACAAATGCATTTGGACCAACCCATGTAACTACAGTTCCACCACTCGCAGTTAATATTAAATTACTGTTTGTACATGCAGTTGGACTATTTACTGTAATAGTTGGCAGTGGATTAACTATAACTTGCAGTGTTTTTGAATCTACGCAAGGTCCGTTACCTGTTGCATTTAATGTATAAACACTGGTGGTTGTTGGAGAAACAATGGTAGATGTTGTTGTAACATTAGAAGGTTGCCAAGTATAACTAAATGCATTTCCTGTTACTGAGAGTGTGGAAGAATTTCCTGTACAAATTACAGAACTGTTGGCAACGGGATTAGAAACTAAACCTGTAACCAAAATTGAATCTGCTCCAAACGCACAAGCGTTCTTTACAGTTACGATCCACAAGCTGGGTGTATTTACGGTTGTTGAATTTGTAATGGTAGCATTATTCCATAACACCTGACTATACGCGCCCGTGATACTAAGTGTAAGTGTATTGGCGGGACACAATAACCAAGTATTTCCTTGATTAATTGTTACAGCAACCGTTGGTTGATTGATACTAAAATCAGCAGTAAGGAATGTAGCATTATCAATAAATTTAAAATTACTTGTTGTGCCCGGATCATTTGCAACCGTTAATTCTCCATAAACAGCTGCTAATTTATAAGTACCTGCAACCGGTTCTAATACTTCAGAAGCTAAATGCGGAAATAAGATCAATCCGTTCATGGCACCATTACACGATGTAAAATCTTTTATGTTGGTCCATTTATTTACCGTTACATCAAATCCTCTTGAAAAGAAATTCGGTAATTGGTTTGCAGCGCCAAGTGTGTAAGTTGAGTTATTTACCCAGGTATAAAATACTTTTTTTCCATCAGATGTTCTCGAAATTTGTGGTTCCATGTCCATGGTCACTGAATTTGTAGGAATAGTTCCCCATCCACCGCGACCGGCATTTACGTTGGCAACGTCGTATGCATTCCAAACCCCATTTAAAGAAGTGATATCGAACATATGATGAGTTGAACCAAAATAAACAGCGTAGGCATTATTTCCATTACAAAGTGTAGTAAATAAATGCGGACTTCCATTTACATCCACCGCAAGATCATGTTCAAAGCCGCAACTTAAAATATTTGTTCCCGATAAAATAGAAGTGGCGCAACTAAATTGGTTGATGTCAACTTGAATTGGACCAACCCAAGTATTTCCACCATCTAATGTTTTATAAAAAACAGGATAGTATGCATAGTTGGTTGGTCCGCCGGTTAAGTGACCTAAAAAGCTCATCCATCCTTTTACACCGGTTGGATCAAATGCGATATTGTAATCAGACACGTGTAGCGTACCATCATAAGCTAAATTAAACGACGGTGTAGTTGTAAAATTTGTTGCCCATGCAATATCTGATCCTGTCCATGTGCCTTTATAAATTTGAAATCCTGTAACCAATGTTCCATTGTAAATTGCATCAGTAGCCCAAAAAACTCCGGGAGCACCTTTTACAAGAGAGTGCGGGATGAGTGGACTTGGACTTGCTGCTTGATTATAATTTTCGGTATTACCTGAATTGTTTAATTGTCTCACACCGGTTACTTGACCATTCCATACACTAGTAACAGTATTAATAGTAGCAGCCATATAACCTAAATAGGCATTGTTCGGATTTAAATTCGCAGGAGGATTATAAATGGTTACGTTTGGATAACGCGCGTAACTCGAAAGATTTGGATTTAGCGTGCCAATATTATTTGTCCATGTTGTACCACCGTTTGTTGAAATATCATATCGAATATTTCCTGAACTACCCCCAAAACTTACTGTGCTGTTTCGGTGTGCATAAATAACGGTGTTTAGATCTTTATCTGCAGCAATAGGATTTGTTGCATTGCGAATGATCGTCAATAGATTTGTTGATTGACCCATGGAAGGTGACGTTGCACATTGCGCATGTGATCTGAAATTTATACTTAATAAAATAAGAAAGGCAAAGAGGAATTTAAAATTTTTCATGGTTTTGATTTGGACTTTAAAATTATGCAAAATTAGGCCAGCTTAATGTTAAATGATGAGCTTAATCCCAAGGGAGAACGTTAAATAAATCGTTTTAAACTCTGCCCTTCTTTATTTCTTCAACTACGTTGGGATCAAGAAGAGTGCTTATATCACCTAAATTATTTACATCGCCTTCGGCAATTTTTCTTAAAATTCTTCTCATAATTTTTCCGCTGCGTGTTTTTGGTAAACCGCTTACAATTTGAATTTTATCAGGTTTAGCTATCGGACTAATTAATTTACTGACAACGGAAATAATTTCGGTTGTCAACGTTGAATTATTTTTTGTGATACTAGGGGCAATTACAAAAGCATATATCCCTTGACCCTTTATGTCGTGGGGGTAACCAACCACGGCGCTTTCTACAACATCTGCGTGAGAATTAATGGCGCTTTCA
Source organism: Sphingobacteriaceae bacterium (assembly GCA_023251775.1). GTDB lineage: Bacteria > Bacteroidota > Bacteroidia > B-17B0 > Aurantibacillaceae > Aurantibacillus. The sequence continues at coordinate 8,802 of JAHEYC010000013.1, forward strand.
ACTTCCGCTGTCCCAATTCTATGCCCACTGATATTCATTACATCATCTACCCTTCCTGTGATCCGATAATTTCCTGTTTCATCTCGTTTGCAACCATCACCTGTAAAATATAAATTAGGGTAGGTAGTAAAATACGTTTGCTTGCAGCGATCATGATCGCCAAAAGTTGTACGAATAATAGAAGGCCAAGGATATTTGATACATAAATTGCCTTCAACGTTGTTGCCTATTATTTCATTTCCTTTATCATCCACCAAAATTGGTTGTACCCCCGGTAAAGGTAAAGTTGCATAGCTTGGTTTTTGCGGAGTTACTCCCGCCAAAGAAGAAATTAAAATTCCTCCCGTTTCGGTTTGCCACCATGTATCTACGATGGGACATTTTTCTTTGCCAATATTTTTATTATACCACTGCCATGCTTCAATATTAATTGGCTCACCAACACTGCCCAAAACTTTTAACGAACTAAGATGATAAGGCGTTACAAATTCTATCCCGCAAGCCTCGAGAGCTCTAATTGCGGTTGGAGCGGTATAAAAATGCGTTACTTTATATTTATCAATGATCTTCCAGAATCTTCCGGAATCAGGAAATACTGGGACACCTTCATAAATAATAGAAGTAGCGCCGGCTAATAAAGGACCATAAGTAATGTATGAATGTCCGGTGATCCAACCAACATCGGCAGTACACCAATAAATATCATTAGCATCATATTGAAAAACATTTACAAATGTATAGGCGGTATAAACCATATAACCACCACACGTATGTACAACACCTTTTGGTTTTCCGGTAGACCCGGAAGTATATAAAATAAACAACTCATCTTCGCTATCCATTATTTCGGGTTTGCAAAAATTATCGCACGTTGGAACTAGATCATTCCACCAAATATCAAAACCAACTTTAAAATCAACTAACTCGTTAGTGACCTTTAGTACGATGGTATTTGTTATGGAAGGACATGTTTCTATCGCCTCATCCACCACATTTTTTAAATTAAGAATTTTGTCTCCTCTATATGAACCGTCCGAACAAATAATTATTTTGCATTCGCAATCTTGAATTCTACCGGCCAAGGATGCGGCCGAAAAACCGGCAAATACAACTGAATGAATGGCTCCAATTCTTGCACAAGCCAACATGGAATAAACTGCTTGCGGGACCATTGGTAAATAAATACAAACACGATCGCCTTTTTTTACGCCTAATTTTTTTAAAGCATTTGCGGTTTTACAAACTTCGTCGTGTAATTGCTGATAGGTAATTTTACGATTGGGCGCATTATCAAAATTCGACTCCCAAATAAAAGCAATATCATTTGCTTTATGAGGCAAATGTCTATCAATACAATTCTCGGTGATATTTAAACTAGCGCCCTCAAACCATTTTACTTTGTAATCTTTAAAATCCCAGTCAACAACTTTATCCCATTTTTTGTACCATGTAAAATTTTCGGCAATATCATTCCAAAAATTTTCGGGCTGCTCAACGCTTTTTTTATACGCTGTTTCGTATTCTTGAAATGAACGAATTCTCATGTTCTAGATCTTTATTCCCATTAATAAAACATCATCCACCTGTTCGAGTTCGCCTTTCCATGTATTAAATGCTTTCGAAAGTGCGGAGTATTGTTCTTGTGGCTGCAATGATTCCACCGAAAGAAGTAATTCTTCTAATTGTTTATGCTTATATTTTTTTCCGAGCGGTCCGCCAAACTGATCGGCAAAACCATCGGTAAATAAATAAAGACTGTCGCCCTTTTTCAACTCTAAATTAAAAAGTGTGAACGGAACCATTTTTAGTCCTTTACCAACTGGCATTTTATCTACTTCTAATATTTTAAGAGTTTTCTCTCTTATCAAGATCGGTGCATTATTTGCTGCGGCGTACGTTACTATATTATTTTTTTTATTAAAACACATCAGTATCCCATCCATCCCGTCTTGCTGACCTTCATTTCCAATTCCTTCTATCAATCGCGTTCGTACATAATCCAAAATTTTATTTGGTTCAAATATATTTCGCTCTTTTATAGCCTCACTTAAAAATCCAATGTTGAGTAAACTCATAAATGCGCCCGGCACACCGTGCCCTGTACAATCACAAACGGCCATATAATAATGGTCTTTAGTTTCGGTTGTCCAATAAAAATCGCCTGCTACAATATCCTTTGGCAGATAAAGAATAAAATTACTTGGGAAAAAAGAACTCACCACTTCCAGCTTTGGCAAAATGGCTTCTTGCAATCGTTTTGCATAAGTAATAGAATCAATAATAGAAGTTTGTTTTTCTTCCACCAAAGCTTTTTGCGATTCAATGATCTTGTGTGATCTACGTTTATCTCTGTAGGCAAAAGAAGCCATAACGAGCAAGATAAGAATAAGGATCCCAACAATAAGAGCTGCTCGTGTTACAAGTTTTTGACTTTTGAGTTGCTCCTCCGCATAAATATCTTTTTTTAATTGCTCTTGCTTTAATTGTTCTTCTTTTTTATGGAAATCGTAGGTCATTTTTTCTTCCACTATTCGCTTGGTGCTTTCTTCGCTAAGCGTACTGTCTCTGTATGAGATATATGATTGGTGTGCATTCAAAGCTTCTTTGAATAATTGTTTTTTTTCATATATCTGGGTCATTAATAAATAACAATCACTTAATTGGTGATTATCTCTACTTTGTTTTGCAAGATCAATGACCTCCAATAATCTCTTTCTAGCATCATCGTATTGTTTGCGAAGAGTTAAGATCCGCGCCAAACCAAAATTGATCTCGGCAATATTGTTCATGTCTTTGGTCTCAACATATAGATCGAGGGCCAATTTCAGATTTGTTTCAGATTCCTTAAGATCATTTTTATATAAATTCATTTCAGCAACACTTTCATAGCAAGAAGCGATCCCTCTTTTATCACCGATCTCAAGATTTAATCCTAGTGCCTTCTTATAATATACTAAAGCGCTATCATACATGTGTTTTCTGCCATAAATTATTCCAATATTATGGTTTGCATTGGCGATCCCGAACTTGTTGGTTTTTTTATCAAAAAGATCTCGGGCCATTATGTAATATTTGATGGCCTCTTTAAAATTTTCTTGCTGATAATATACATTGCCTATATTCAAATAGGAAGCTGCAATATCGCCCTTATTGTTTTCCTTTTCTCTTATCTCTAATCCTAACAGATAATATTTAAGCGCTTCCGAAGATTTCCCTTGTTTTATGTAAATGATCCCCATATTATTATAGGCACCGGCAATTATTTTTTTTTCGTTATACTTCTCAGCTTCTTTTACCGCGTGATTCAAGTTTTCATAGGCCTCGGCATAATTGTTCATATTCATATTTGCAGTTCCTACGATGAAATACGAATAACTTATTCCTTTTTTAAAAGCGCTTTTATTATAAATTTCCAAAGCTTGTTTTGCGTACATAACAGCGCGCTCAGGATCATTCCTTCTGAATTCAAAAGCCAATTGATTTAATTTTCTTGCTTTTATTGTATCAATTTTTTCGCCGGAGATAACATTTAGTAGGGAATCCCGTGATGTTGGCTTTTGAGAAAACGCGGGAAGCGAAAAGAGGATCGCCAATAAAGAAACTAAAAACCAACGCATGCTATTGCTCATAAAAAAACCTTACCATTAAAGGTAAGGCTTTTTAAAACATCTGCAAAGATGAATTATGAAATGGTTGGAGGCGGTTCTAAGACAGCGTTGCACTTTTTACAGGTGCGAAGATCTTTGCTTTCGTAGAATTTTTTGAACTCGGTTTGAAATTGTGTTTGAATATTCTCTAATTGAAAATACACTTCATGTAATTTATTATTACAGCTTTCGCAAAACCACATTAAGCCATCTTTTTCGGTGCTTTTTCGTTTGCGCTCTATTACCAAACCAATGGTACCCAAAAAACGACGAGGATTGTGCGGAATAGTTGGTGGCAATAAAAATATATCACCTTCTTTAATGGGCACTTCTTTCATTTTACCGTCAATTTGCAATTGGACAATAATATCGCCTTCTAATTGGTAAAAGAATTCCTCGCTCTCATTATAGTGATAATCTTTTCGCGAGTTTGGTCCGCCAACCACCATAATTATGAATTCAGTATCTGTGTAAACAACTTTATTATTTACCGGCGGTTTTAGAAGATCGCGATTTTCTTCGATCCACTTTTTGAAGTTAAATGGAAATGTTAGCATACCTTAAAGTTAATGCAAAAAATCAAAAAATCAAAGGTTTTTAGAGGCAGAAACCACAGAGCGGCCTTCGGCCTACACAGAGGTTCGCACAGAGAACCACGGAGGATCAACTAAACTCATAAAAAAGAAAGCTATGCTTTCTTTTCTCTGTGACCTCTGTGTATCCCGATAATTATCGGGACTCTGTGAAGCGCTTTAGCGCTCTCTGTAGTTAAAAGGGATGGACTTTATTCGCCACCAAATACTCCGCAATTTGCACTGCATTTGTAGCCGCGCCTTTACGTAAATTATCCGAAACGATCCACATGTTCAGCGTTTTTGCTTGAGTTTCATCTCTTCGTATCCTTCCAACAAATACCTCATCTTTTTCGTGTGCGTTCATCGGCATAGGATAGATCTGATTCTTAATATCATCTTGAACAATGATGCCTTTAGTATTTTTTAAAAGAGTTATCACTTCATTTACATCAAATTCTTTTTCAAATTCAATGTTCACACTTTCGCTATGCCCGCCCATTACCGGAATGCGAACCGTAGTTGCTGTAACTTTAATGGCATCATCGCCCATGATCTTTTTTGTTTCGTTCACCAATTTCATTTCTTCTTTGGTATAACCGTTATCCATAAAGACATCTATTTGCGGAATGGCATTCATATCAATTTGATATTTATACGCCATCTCTCCTTTTACACCTTTGCGCTCGTTCATTAATTGATCAACCGCTTTTACACCGGTGCCTGTTACACTTTGATACGTGGAAACTACAACGCGTTTTATTTTATAAGCCTTATGCAATGGTTCCAATGCAACCACCATTTGAATGGTAGAACAATTTGGATTGGCAATTACAAGATCACTTTTTGTAAGCACATGTGCATTCACTTCCGGCACTACTAATTTTTTTGTTGGGTCCATACGCCATGCCGATGAATTATCGATCACAACAGTTCCTGCTGCTGCAAATTTTGGTGCCCATTCTAACGATGTTGATCCTCCGGCAGAGAATAAAGCAATATGTGGTTTTGCCACAATAGCATCTAACATGCTGTGAACTTTATATTTTTTCCCCTTGAATTCAATTTCTTTTCCAACCGAACGCTCAGAGGCAACGGGAATTAATTCAGTAACCGGAAAATTTCTTTCCTTTAGTACTTGTAACATTTTTGTGCCAACTAATCCTGTAGCACCAACGACTGCAATTTTCATTTTTTGTTTTCTATAAGTAAAAAAGCCTCTCCACTATGGAAAGGCTTTGCTTTATATCTGTATAAAATAAATGCCTCTCCTTTATAAAGGAAACTTCTTAAGACATTTTATTTTTTTAGTATTCATTTTACGGGGACAAATATCTACAATTTTTTATGATCTACAAAATATGCGAAAGAAAAATTAACCACCAAGACACCAAGGCACGGTTAGAACAAATTTAAAACCGTGTCTCCGTGTCTTGGTGGTTATAAAAACATACCTTCGTGTTATGAAAGCAAGCGCATCTTCCTGGCTTATATTAATTGTTCTTTCGGTGGTGTGGGGCAGTTCATTCATTCTTATGAAAAGGGGAATGGAAGTTTTTAGCGCTGATGAAGTGGGCGGTTTACGAATTGCCATCGCGTTTGTATTCTTACTTCCTCTCTTTTTAAAGAAACAAGAAATAAATTTCAAAAAGAATTGGAAAGGTCTTGTGTTAATGGGCGTATTCGGGAATTTGATCCCCGCATTTTTATTTACCGCAGCCGAAATTCAAATTAGCAGCAGCTTGGCGGGAATGCTGAACGCACTCACGCCACTTTTTACAATAACTGTTGCCGTTATTTGGTTCAAGGATAAATTCAAAACCATTCAAGTGATCGGAATTTTGAGCGGATTAGTTGGCGCCATGTTGCTTTTACTTTTTAATGAAGGAGGAGATGCATCCACAAATATCATGTACAGTTTATTGGTGGTTTTGGCTACCATTTGTTATGCAATTAGCGTTAATGGGATCAAACATTACCTAAAAGGCTTGAATTCGGTGACGGCCACGCTGGGAGCTTTTACTATTACGGGGCCAATAGCATTAGCTTACTTGTTTTTTAGAACGGACTTTGTCAATGACCTGAAAACCAATGAATTAGCTTTAAAAGCATTCGGATATGTTTGTATTTTGGCCATTATTGGAACGGCTCTCTCGGTAGTCATTTTTAATCTTCTTATTAAGAATGCGGGTGCACTTTTCGCTTCTACTTGCACCTATCTGATCCCCGTGGTTGCTGTGATCTGGGGCCTTGTTGATGGGGAAGCCGTGAATTTAGTGCAAATGGGAGGGGTAATTATTATAATTCTGAGCGTTTACCTTATTAATAGGCGCTAAATATTTGTCAAAATCCGATTTTTCTCATACATTTGCGTCCCCTAATTTTTTAAGTATTAACGATCTGGATAGGCTTTAGGGAAGTTGAAACAGAATTAAAAACGAACGCACATGTACGCAATTGTAGAAATAGCCGGGCAACAGTTCAAAGTAGAGCGTGGACAACGAGTTTATGTTCACCGCCTAGAGGCTAACGAAGGTACTAATGTGGAATTCAAGAACGTATTGTTGTTAGACAATGCCGGAAAAATTTCAGTTGGTAATCCTTTGATTGATGGCGCCAAAGTAGCAGCCACAGTAGTATCGCACGTAAAAGGCGATAAAGTAGCGGTTTTCAAAAAGAAACGCCGTAAAACATATCAAAAGTGGAATAACCACCGTCAACTTTTCACCGAGATCTTAATTCAAGGAGTATTAGCTAAAGGTGAAACATTGAAGGATTCATTACCATCAGTTAAACATCCGGTTAAAACTCACAGAAAATATGTTGCACCAACCGAAGCTTCAACAGAAGAAGTTGAGACAGAAGTAAAAAAAGCGCCGGCAAAAAAAGCAGCAGCTAAAAAAGTAACAAAGAAAAAAGACTAATAACCAAATGCTGAGATAGCGAAATAGTGAGTTAGTGAATTAACTCATCAATTCACTAACTCACCAACTAAAAAAATAAAACCATGGCACACAAAAAAGGAGCGGGTAGCTCAGATAACGGTAGAGAGTCACACGCAAAACGTTTAGGCGTTAAAATATTTGGTGGTCAAACTTGTGTTGCGGGCAATATCATTGTTCGTCAACGCGGAACAAAACACAATCCCGATAAGAACGTTGGTATTGGTAAAGACCACACATTATATGCATTAACAGACGGAGTTGTTGTTTTCAAAAAGAAAAGAGACGACAGATCCTATGTATCGGTAATTCCGCCTCAGGCATAATAACCGAGAATTTATTATTAAAAGCCTGTGTCGGTAAAACGGCGCAGGCTTTTTTATTTATATTTGAACCTATGTTACAATTAAATTATATACGCGAAAATAAAGAGGAAGTCTTAAAACGCCTTGCCATAAAAAATTTCAAAGATGCTGAAAGCATTATTGGAAATGTGATGGACTTGGATGCTAAACGCAGAAATACACAACAGGAAACCGAAAGTGTAAAAGCAGAAGCAAACAGTTTAGCAAAACAAATTGGCGACTTGATGAAGAGCGGAAAGAAAGAAGAAGCCGAGCAAATAAAATCAAAGACCGCATCGTTAAAACAAAAGGAAAAAGAATTTGATGAGCAATTGGCCGGGATAGAAAAAAGTATTCGCGATATTTTAGTTACTGTACCAAATTTACCGAACACAACAGTTCCTTTAGGAAAAACTCCCGAAGATAATACAGTTGTACTTGAACATGGAGAAAAACCAAAACTGCACGATAAAGCTGTTCCGCATTGGGAATTAACGGCTAAATATGATCTGATAGATTTTGAATTGGGCGTTAAATTAACCGGTGCAGGTTTTCCGGTTTACAAAGGCAAAGGCGCAAAAATGCAACGCGCATTAGTAAATTATTTTTTAGATAAAGCTAGCGCTGAAGGTTACAGAGAAGTTCAGCCTCCTATTTTAGTAAATGAAGACAGTGGTTTTGGTACCGGACAATTACCCGATAAAGAAGGACAAATGTACCATGTGGGCGTAGATAATTTTTATTTGATCCCAACCGCTGAGGTCCCAATTACCAATATGTATCGCGATGTTATTTTAAAGGAAGCAGATCTTCCCATAAAAAATTGTGGTTATACGCCGTGTTTTAGAAGAGAAGCAGGAAGTTATGGTAAAGATGTGCGTGGATTAAATCGTTTACATCAATTTGATAAAGTAGAGATCGTGCAAATTGCGCATCCCGAAAAAAGTTACGAAATTTTAGAAGGCATGCGCGATTATGTGGCCGGCTTATTAAAGGAATTGAATTTGCCTTTTCGCATTTTAAAATTATGCGGAGGCGATATGAGTTTTGCTTCAGCATTAACTTATGATCTGGAAGTATGGAGTGCAGCACAACAACGTTGGTTAGAAGTAAGCAGCGTTTCTAATTTTGAAGCGTTTCAAACCAATCGTTTAAAATGCAGATTCAAAGATAAAGATGGCAAAACACAATTGGCTCATAGTTTAAATGGAAGTGCTTTAGCATTGCCGCGTATTGTTGCAGCAATTTTAGAAAATAATCAAACGGCCGATGGAATTACCATGCCAAAAGTATTAGTTCCGTACTTAGGATTTGATACAATTAAATAAGCCAATGAAAAACGCGTTTGTCATATCAGTTCTTTCTGCGTTCTTGTTCTTGCAAAGTTGTAGTATCAAAGATCAGGTGGCTGCCGAAGCAAAACGGTTGGACAGTGTAAGCATTATTCTCAATAGTAAATTACAGGAATTAAATAAATGCGATACCGCTTTATTGGAAAGAGCGATCGCAAAATTTACTATTTACTCTACGTTTGTAGAGAATAATATCACCGATACCATCACAAAAGAAGAAGCCAATAGCTTGCAACAATTTTATCAAGGCGGAAAAAACTTAAAAGCATTCAGCGTTAATTATAAAAGCCTGCGTTCGCGCACATCATTGGTTTCTGATCAAATAAAAAAATTAATGAGTGATGTGGAGAAGGGAAGTATCTCCAAAAAAGATTTTTTATCCAATTTTGATAATGAAGTGAGTGCGGCCTCTCAATTGATCTCGTTAACTTCAAATGAACTAAAAAATAATTTGAACAGTGTTCAGGATTTTAAAAATTCTTTATTACCGGTGGAAGCCTTGATAAAATCGCGCAACAACGGACAGTTGCCTGAAGCCATTAAAGATAAAGTTGATCTATAATTATGGCAATTTCATTTACGGCACAATATAAAAAGATCAAGCTTTTAAAAAGTGCGGCCATCAAAACATGGATAGAATCTGTTATCACTAAGGAGAAAAGAAAAACAGGGAACATCCATTTTATTTTTGTGAGCGATGAAGAGCTTTTAAAAATGAACATGCAATTCTTAAAACATGATACCTATACCGACATTATCACATTTGATTACTGCGAAGGCAAAACAATTAACGGCGATATTTTTATTAGCATTGATCGCGTGAAAGAGAATGCCATAAAATTTAAGACAGAATTCAACGATGAACTTCATAGGGTAATGATCCATGGTGTTTTGCACCTTTGCGGGTATAAGGATAAAACCAAAAAAGACGCAGCTTTGATCCGTAAAATGGAGAATTATTCCCTCAATAAAAGACCCTTCTAAAACGTTATAGCACTAGGCTTAGCCATGTTTTCCCAAAACGTATGTTTATTTTGTTACATTTGGCAGGATCAAAAAATCTATATCAAATGAAAAAACTTATACTCCTTTTTTCTAGTGTTTTTTTAGCAAGCAATATAAGCGCGCAAAGCAGTCAAGATGCAGCCGTTGAGTTATGGGCAAAAGTTCAAACTGCAGCGCCGAGCGTTACGCTTAATTGGGTAAGCAGTGCTATCGCTACAAATTACGATGTGGCAAAAAAATTAAAAACAACATCTTCTTGGACAACTTTAGCAGTTGGACTTTCGGGAACTACAACATCGTTTGTGGATAACAGTGTTGCTGTAGGAGGAAATTATGAATATCGTGTTATAAAATATGCGCCAAGTTTAACTTACAATGGTTACGGATATATCAACGTTGGTATTGAAGCAGCAGTAGTTGAAAATCGCGGGAAGTTGATGTTACTTGTTGAGACCGGCTTTAGTGTTTCACTTGCTCCGGAAATAAAACGTTTACAAGATGACCTTGAAGGCGACGGATGGGAAGTGCTAACAAGTTATGTGAGTTCAACATTAGCAGTAACTGCTGTTAAAACAATGATCAATAACACTTATAATCTTGATCCTTTAAATACAAAAGCATTATTTATTTTAGGACATGTTCCCGTTGCGTACAGCGGAAATTTTGGTCCTGATGCACATCCTGATCACCAAGGCGCATGGCCTGCAGATTCTTATTATGCAGAAATGACAGGTTCGTGGACAGATGCAACGGTAAATGTTACCACAGGACTTCCGGTGCGCACACAAAATATTCCCGGCGATGGAAAATTTGATCAAAGCAGTTCGGGTGTTGTTGAATTACAAGTTGGTCGCGTTGACCTTTCGAGTATGCCAATATTTACATTGACCGAAACACAATTGACAAAAAATTATTTAGATAAAGATCACGACTATCGCAAAAAAGTATTTTCAGCGACAAGAAGAGCAGTGATAGATGATAATTTTGGTTATTTCAGCGGTGAGGCATTTGCATCAAGCGGCTACAAAAACTTTGGTCCTTTGGTTACCCCAACAAACGTTGTGGCAGGTGATTATTTAACTACCATGGCAGCAGGCGCCAGTTATTTATGGTCGTACGGTTGTGGAGGTGGAAGTTTTACAAGTTGTAGCGGCGTTGGTGTTTCTACAGATTTTACAACATCGAATTTAGGAGGCGTATTTACCATGTTATTTGGAAGTTATTTTGGCGATTGGGATATTGCCAATAATTTTTTACGCGCACCATTATGTCAGGGTAAAACGCTAACGAATATGTGGTCGGGTCGTCCGCATTTACAAGTACATCATATGGGACTTGGCGAGAATATTGGTTACAGTATTCGCATCTCACAAAATAACACGGGGACATATTATTACAGTTACGCACAAAACTTTGTTGGAATTTCTTTAATGGGCGATCCTTCTTTACGAAATGATGTTGTTATGCCTGTATCAAATGTTGTGGCAACTCGCATTGGTAATAATTGCAATATCTCCTGGTCTGCCTCCACACAAACTAATGTATTAGGATATAATATTTACATGAAGAATGATACGAACAAAACGTATGTAAAAATTAATCCGGCATTAATTACGGGAACAACCTATACAAATTTATGTTTGGTTTATCCGGGCATATATAAATATATGGTACGTGCTTTAGTATTAGAAGATGTACCAAGCGGAACGTATTATAATATGAGCGAAGGAATTGCTGATACCGCTATGAATACAAGCAATCTTGCTATTTATCCAAACGCCGGAATTCAAACTCAAATTGGAAGTACGGTTAATTTTACAGCTTCGGCAATTGGCGGAACGGTATTTAGCTGGAATTTTGGTGATGCAGGAACAAGCAGTTTGCAAAATCCTTCTCACATTTATGCGGTTAATGGAAATTACACAGCAACTTTAACTGTGAGTAATTCGTGTAACTCAAAAACATTTACTATATCAGTTGGAATTACAACAGGCATTACACCTAATATTTTAGATGAGTCGTTTGTATTATTCCCAAATCCAAGCTCAGGAAAAATAAAAATAAACACAACTTATATTGATAATTTTGATATTACTGTTTATAGCAGCGATGGACGTCAAGTATATTCGCAAAACGCTGTTGGCAACGATAAAGAAGTGAATTTACAAAGCTTATCAAAAGGCGTTTATATTATCAAGTTAAAGGATAAAGAAAATCGCACAGTTAATAAGCGATTGATCATTGAATAAAAAATTAAAGCCCCGAGAGATCGGGGCTTTTTTTATTCTATTAATTTATTTTTTCTTGGAGAGGTATTTTGCATTATTTTCTGTAACGCGAAATTTTATCATATCAGTTATTAATTTTAGTGGCATAGGTTCATCAAGTGGAAATTGCACCGAGCCCTTTCCTTGTTTGTATTTGGAAAGTTGTTTCTCAAATTTTTTATGTCCGCTTGGTGTCGCATAAAATCCAATGTGTTTTTCATAACCCGCAAAATAAACTAAGGCCTTATCATTTAATTTATAAGCAGGCATTCCGTAACTAATACTCTCGGCACTTTTGGGCGCTGATGCTATTACTGCTTTACGAACTTGTTTTAATAATTTTTGAGTTTTCGGCGGAAAACTAAATATATAATCGTCAACATTTTTTATGGCAACAGCTCTCATCTCAAGCGTTCTTTAATGTTTCAATATCAAATTTTTTCATTTTCATAAAGGCTTGTATCACACGCGGACCTTTTACCGGATCGCTCATTAAACTTCCCAACATACTTGGCACAACTTGCCACGAAACACCAAATTTATCTTTGCACCATCCGCACATACTTTCTTCTCCCTCTTTTGTAAAACCATTCCAATAATGATCTATCTCTTGTTGCGTATCGCATTCAATGGCCAATGAAACGCCTTCATCAAATGTGTATTTATGATCTCCCGGCCCATCCATAGCGATCATTAACTGATCGTTCAATTTAAATTCGGAGAACATCACCTTTCCTGCATTTGCATCTTCTTTAGGATAAAGGATCATATTTTCTATAGATGTATTCTTAAAAAGCGAACAATACAATTTTATAGCTTCCTCGGCTTTACCAAATTGTTTTTGGGTGAATAACATCGAAAGCGTGATCTTTTGCTTTGGTGTTTTGCTGTCAAATGAGATCTGCCAGGTAAACCCAAATTTATCTTGTAACCATCCGTAACGTTCGCTCCAGGGATATGCATCAATGGGCATTAAAGCTTTTCCACCATCCATGAGTTTACCCCAAAGTTTATTGGTCTCTTCTAATGAAGGACTGATAACAAAGGCCGAAATAGACGGATTCATTTTAAACATTGGTCCACCGTTTAGGCACATGAATTTTTTCCCGCAAATTTCAGCAACACTTACTATTGGGTTGGAAGCTATTATTTTAGAATTATTAAATGCCGAACAATAAAACTCTGCAGCTTCTTTTGCATTTCCGTCAAACCATAAGCAAGGATAAATAGAATGTATCATACTAATTAATGTGTTTCGGCGTAATTTTTAAAATTATTTAATATCGCTTGCCATCCGGCTTTTTGCATCTCCACAGGATTCATGCCTTCAGCTTCAAATGTTGTGGTGATATGTGTTTTTCCATTGTCGTTCTTAAAACGCGTATCTGCTTTGCGACCATCGCCCATGGTATAAGCCAATTGTTTGTTTGGGTCTACAACATCAAATGTTCCGCCAAAATCAAATCCAAAACTTCCGTCTTTCGCTTCCATGCGATACACAAATGTTCCGCCCACTTTAAGATCATGTTTCGCACTTGGCGAATGCCATTCGGGTGATGCGCTGTTCCATTTCACAATGTGTTCGGTGCCTGTCCAAAGTTTCCAAGTTTTTTCTACGGGCGTATTTATTGTAGCCTCTATAGTAATTTTTGTTTTTTCCATAGTCTTAATTTTATGGCGATAAATATAATAGTTTATTTTCTAATCATAAATTGGTCGGAATGCATTCCAAATAAAAATTGTGCTTAAATAGATCCATAAGAGTGAGAAAAGAATATGCAAAGTGGTCTCAAATTTCTTCCCTTTCCATAATTCCGGAGAATACACAAAGAATTGCACGAACAAACGGATGGTCCAAAATATGCCAAGACCCAACGAAACCTTTTTTCCGAAAGTTGAGGCAGCAAGTTCTGTTGCACAGAAAAAACTTAATGCGCCCATTAAAAAAACAACAATGGCAATAAAAAAAGTGTGCACCACCATCATTTGTCGGTTCATTAAACTCAAGCTCTTTAGTTCTTGCGCCCAATTAAAACGTTTGGGAAAACCAATATGGATCAATGCCAACAGCATTAATAAAATTCCTATGATCCTAAAATGTAGTTCCATTTTTTTGTAAAGTAAATATATTAATAAAAGGTGTAAATTTTTCTTTTTTCAAAACATTAAATCCCGACTCATTAAACGTTGTTTGCCACGATGAAAGCGATAAGAAATGAAAGAAGCCTACAGTATACGCCATAAAATTGGGAAGATCGCGAAGATGTTCGGTGACGATCACCTGTCCCTTTGGTTTTAACACACGATAAAGTTCTTTAAAGAAAGTTATCCGCTCTTCATCATTTCTAATTTCATGTGCAGCAAAAATAACATAGATAGTATACACACTTTCTTTTTCTAAAGGAATTTTACTTGTGGTAATACTAATTGTCCCTTTATAGGGAGGGTAAGCGTTTCGTGCACGCTTAATGGATGGTTCGGTATGCTTTAGCGGATCGTAAAAATCAAATACGATCAGACCTGAACTCGGATAACGACGTCTTAATAAAGTACTGGTCTCATCAAATCCCGCATTGATATTAAGTATTTTTTTGTTATTGTCTTCTTTGGAAAGCCAGTCTAATTTGTACAATCCCGAAAGATCATACACATAATAAGAAACGAGCAAAGAAATAAGAATAGGTAAAACAAAAATAATGGCTCCTAATAACACGTAGACTTGGTATGTTGTAAAGAAAGAATAAATTATAAGAAAAAGAACAAGGTCAAACGACACAAGATAAAACGGCCAATTAAAGCGAACAATATTGGTTACTCCCTGATAAGGTTTTCTTAAACTTTCCATTTTTCTATTCTCCCTTTTTTCCAGTAGTACGGAATATTATTAATGATAAATGCATTTGCTAATATAGCATCCGATAAATTCAATGTATCCAAAAAAGCTACTTTGTAATTAGTTATTTGAATTGGTTTGGGATCCCAATCTTCGCGCACGCCTTCAATGATCAATACTTCTTTGGTTTTTTTATTATACGTAAATGTAAATGGTAAAGGACCGGCATATCTCCTCGCTTCTTTCCAATCGGCAAAAGGAGAGCCTTTTGGTAGAGGAACATTTTCTGCATGTGTTTCTAAATGAATTTCAAGCCCGGAATTTTTGGAACGGATGATGGTTTCATTTTCTGTAGTTGTTTTTTCAATATCGGTTGTTGTATAATTATAATGTGTAAATATATTCCCGAAAAAACTCATTTGTTTTTTATCGGTCTCCGACTTTAAAATATACAAACCGCGTAAACGTTTTCCGGCATTGGTATGGTATTTTACAAATACGCGATAACCGGTAAGAAAAAAATCATTACCCATGAATTTCGGGAAACCTTTAGGACGCAATCCCTTTGTTTGAACCATGGCAACGGCAACAAATGCCCATTTATCTTGAAATGTATCTAATTCCAAACACTCCGGGATCAAAGTTTGCAATTTTTCTTTGGGAACCGCAAAAGTCAATACGATCGAACTGTCAAAAAATGCTTCTACGGCAAAGGGATGATCTTTTAAACTAAACATGTTTTTCCTCCTTTGCTTTTTTGCCAATATAAAAATGATCTAGAGCGATGATCACAATAAATAGGAATGCGAATAATGAATTAAACTTTCCCCACAATAAAAGCTCGGGGACTAAAATATATTCCAAGGTATTCATGATAGCTATGATCCCAATTTGCATTAGCCCATTTAAACGAGACCATAAATTCGTGAGGATCCAAATTCCCATGCAAACTTCCGAAATTCCAATAAGTATGGTGAATAACCTCGCATGCTCTTCGCCCAAAATAGTTCCCACGATTAATTTATGACGCGGAACAAGATCAAGCACTTTACATAATAGTCCGTTCGCAAACCATATAAGGGCAAAACAATATCTTAACGTAATATGAAGAGTTTTGAAGATGTGATCGTAATTGTACTTAAAGTTACGCAAAGTATTTCAGGAAAGAAAAACCAATAACTAAAAGTCCTTGCAAAAGTATAGTGCCGTCTAATATAGCATAATGATACAGCGTTGATCTTTTAGCTCTATCCCATTTTAGAAATACTAAAGTACTTATGGAGGAAACTACCATGGCCATCATCAAAAAAAATTGATCAAGTGCGCTATAATGAAGAACTGAGATCAAAAGAAAAAGCAGAATGGAGCCGTAAGCAATTACCATTGATCTTTTTTCTCCAAATAACAAGGGAATTGTTTTTGTATTTGCTGTGCGATCGGCTTCCATATCTCTTATATCAAAAGGAATTGTGATCGCAAAAATAAACACAAAACGCTCAATGAGCATTAAGGAAATATGCGTCGTACCAAATTCTTGTCCGCTTTGAATTAATGGTAACAAAACCGTGGTGGCCGACCAAGTAAACGAAATGATAAAGATCTTGACATAAGGAATTTCGCGCAATCGGAAAATACTTTTTTTAGTTCCGTACACCGGAATAGAGTAGAGGAGTGTTAAAGCGGCAATGGGAGCAAGAGTGATAAGCACTTGTTTTTTTGCCATAAAAGCAGTAACAATAAAACCTGCGATCGATAAAATAACGAGCGCATAAAAAGCGATGAGATTATCTTTTACCCATTTATGTTTATGAGAATTTAATGCGGCTTTATTTGTAAGTACAGTTATAAACCTATGAATATTATATTCACAAAGTGTAGCAAAGAAAATAAGAAATAGATACGGATGCCATTGGGGTTCCATGCCCAATTGTATCTGTGTTTCGACGGTAAACAAAACAGCAGCAAGGGAAATGTAAATATTAGAATTTATAAGGGCTTTTACGATCATTGTGGTTCTTTGGGAAAATAATTATTTTAAAAGCATCCGCATTATTAATGCATACATCCAAGATACACTTTACTTTTTTTCACATAACTTTTAGGATATACCTTCTTCACCTTTTTCACGGCTTGTTTAAACTCCTCATCTTCTAATGAACCATTAACAGCGATGACAATAAAAAATCCTTTTTGAAATCCTTCATAGGGCGTTGAATATTCAACTGTAATATACGCCCCATCATCATAGCGTCCTCGTGCAAAATAGCAAGGGTATTCTTCACCCCACTTTTTGCATGAATCTGCAGAATAAGTAGCGCCGTAAGAGTCATGAGCTTTTAGTTTGTTGTTATGGTAATCCAAACCTGTTTTTGTAGATGCGCTCATTGCAACGCGAGATGCTTCCTCAACACTTTTTGTAGAAGCAATAATTAAAAAATATTTATCTACAAAGGCAGCTGGATTTTGTGCAAAGGAAAATTTGCAAAAGAAAGAGAAAATAATGGCGCTATGAACTAAAGCTCTATTCATGAATAATGATACAAAGATACAAAAGCTTATTGTTCTTCACCAAATACCCATTGTACTCCTTTCACAAAAGTGGGGAAACCGGTGTCCATGTGATCGAGATTTGAATAAAGATCACCCTTAAAGACCATTTTGTTTTTTTCTTTAAGAGATAAGGCAAAAAACCCAAGTACATCCTGTGAACTAATAACTGTTGAATCGGCGTCGCTTTCATCTTCAAGGCCACCAAATGTGATGTAGGTTTTAATTTTGTTTGGGTGTTCTAAGTTTATTTTTTCAAATTCTTTAAGAATAAAATTATGATTGTAATGAGTTGAGGGACTAGCTGCGATGTAGGCGGCAAATGAATTATTATCGGAAACAAGGCTTCGATGCAATGCATAAAGTGTAAAATATCCTCCAAGCGAATGCCCCATCAAAACGCGTTTGCTTTTGTCAACAGGATAATTAGAATCAATATAAGGAATGAGCTCTTTATTAATAAATCCAAGAAATTTATCGGCCCCGCCGCTCACAAACATTTCGTATTCTGGAAGTGCCTTGGGGAAAGTAAGATCTCTACTACGCAAAGAGTCCATCGTTTGAAAGTTTTTATAACCTATTCCAATTAAAATAGCCGGGGGAAGTAAACCAACTTCAGAATATTTTTTGATGGCAGAAGCCATTACATCAAAATATAAATTGGCATCCAAAATAAAAATTACCGGATAGATTTTTGCTCGCTCTGCGCTCATATTTTCTGGTAAACAAACAGAAATGAAAAAGGTATCTCTTATCGAATAAGAATACAGTTTGACCGGACTTTCTTTTTGCTTGAATAATTCTGTTATTTCATTGTCATCAGAAGAGGTACAGGCGAAAAGACAAACAGTACATAAGCTTATTAGACGTAGTTTTCTCATTGTATATTGTTTTTAACGGTTCACAAATCTAATTATACCTTTTAAGCGTAGATAATATCAATAGATTTAATATATTTGTAATAACACTTTTTAACATGAAAAACTTCGGCATTAAATTTTTACTTTCTCTGCCGTTCACTATTGGCAGTGTTGTTCTCATTGTTTTACACCAACCTCTTTATGCAGCCATAGCAGGATTGTTGGCTTTTGTTCTTAATTTAAAAGAGGTAAAAGATTATTCAAGTTATTTTCAATTCATAAATTTCAGGGTCCACACCTTAACTCTTGGTTATGCTTTGGATATGTTACAGGGCGACGGTACATATTGGTACACGGCTTGCATGTTCGCTTCGTCATTTGCCGGTGTATTGCGATTAGAATTATTTGATATAATGCTTGTGGAAAGAATGGTGTGGGTAGAAGTATTTGGTATAGTTTCCATGTATGGTCTTTATGTTTATGCAAATCTTCAACATCCCGCACAATGGGCCGGTTGGGCACTTCCTGCATTTCCATTAGTATTTATGACCTTCATAGGATCAGGGATAGCGATGGCACGTGGAAAATATGATAAGATCAGAGAACATAAAAAAAAGGAAGAGGGTTCTGTATTGGGACAATTAGCTCCAACCTTTACGCTTGATGATATGGAAGGAAAAAAAGTGAGCCTCACCGATTTCACAAATAAAAATCATGTACTTTTAATTTTTGTTCGCGGCGATTGGTGTCCTACATGTCATATCATGATCCGCGAATACGAACGCAACAGCAGTAAATTTATGGAGAAAAGCATTGTTCCCATAGGAATAAGTCCCGATACCACCGAAGTAAATAAAAGTATGATGGAGCGTTTAGGATGGAAGAATATGTTGCTATCGGATATAAAACAAGAAGTAGCATCTAAATATGGGATCTTATTTTTTGAGAGTAGTGGTGAAGCAAAATACGAACAAGGCGTAGCATTACCCGCTTCTTTTTTAATTGATAAATCAGGCGTTGTTCGTTACATGTCGCGCTCCGATAGAGCGGGAGAATTTTTAAGTCCGAATTTAATTTTCCCTGTTATTGAAACATTGTCTTAGACTTTCTTAGAATGATGTTCATCAAATTTATCATCCAATAATTTTTTTAATTCAGGATAAGTACATTGCAAACGACCAACGGGAATTGCGATCACTACGCCTTTAAGTTTATAATTGTTGAACATGGTCTTTCGTTTGATCCAACTTTTTTGTTTGTTAAGGTAATCGTTCGGATTTTTTACAAGCACGCCAATATATTTTTGATTTAATTCATGCGCATCTTTAAAGCCAATGATATCGGTCCAAGGAATAAATCCCGGACATTCCATACTTGCGTTTTCGCTTATTCCTTCAGGAGTGATCAATAAACCCGGGCCTTTCTTTTTGATCTCGGGGAAATACACAATGAACAGTCCTGCACATAAAAGAAAAGTAAAAAGTCCTGAGGAACCAAATACTTCTGCCCAAAATTCATTGGCAGCTTCCATATAGAAGGAATATATAAAACCAAACAAGCCCACTAAAAAGAGCAATGTAAGTGTGGTAAAGATCCGAACTAATTTTTTCTGATCTAAGGGGATCTCAATAGTTGATAAACTCATGTATTTAAAATAAAGCGTTCGCTTATGTTAAATATAGAAACATTCTTCCACTCATTGTTTTCCTTCTCAAAAAAGTGCAGGGGTTTTATGAATTTAATTATAAATGAAGCTTTAGACCCCTTTTACTATGTTAAATTCCTTGTAAGGGCTGTTTATTTTCCTAAATTTACTAGACAATAACACTATCATGAAAAAATTTTTATCAATTATTGCTTTGGTGATCGTCGGAATGGCAAATGCACAAACCTGGACACAGAACTTCAATGCAACCACACCTCCTGCATTACCTGCAGGTTGGTTACAAATTAATGGTGATGGTAACACAACGTTAGGAATGTCATCCTATAGTTTCGGCACAAATGCCGGTGTAAGCTACAATGTTTGGAATTGGGTGCCTACTTATGGAAATGCGTTGCTCACAACCTCTTCGTATTCTCCTTCGGGAACCTCAAACGATTGGGTAATTACGCCATCGTTTTCGGTTCCGGCAAATTCAGCATTTAGTTGGGAGGCCGCATCATATCTTAATGGTTGGTTAGAAGCTTATGAAATAAGAGTTTCAACTACAGGAACAACTCAGGCCGACTTTTTAGCGAATCCACCCTTGTACTCAACTCCCGGCGAAACGTGGTATCAGCCATATCAGAAACTCTTTCATCAAAGAAGCGTGCTTTTAAGTGCTTATACAGGACAAACCGTACGTTTGGCTATTCATGATATTTCAAATAATAAATATATGGCCGGTTATGATAATTTTTCTGTTGCCGTTGTTCAAAGTGTTGATGGAAATATTACAAGCATTGACGGACTAAAACGCTATCAGGCCGGTGCAGGTAATCACACTATTACCGGAACATTTAGAGAAATGGGTTTTAGTAATGCCAATACCGCTGTTCTAAATTATAAGCTAAACTCTAATGCGGTAGTAACTGAAACAATAACATTTGCTTCATCCTTACCGTATTTTTCATCATCGTCATTTACCTTTTCAACATTGGCTCCATTTGCTTTAGGAACAAATAATCTTAAAGTATGGGTTAGTGCTGTTAATGGGATCCCGGAAGTTGTAAATGCTAATGATACCGCTAAAACTGTTGTGTATGTTGCATCTGCTCCTCAACTAATGAATGTATTAATTGAGGAATTTACATCTGAGTCATGCGGACCATGTGTTTCTTTAAATTCCACCTTTGATCCATTAGTAAATTCTAATTTTCCAAATACAGGGGGACGTGTTAATGTGGTAAAAGATCAAGCTTACTGGCCACTCGTTGATCCAAGTAATAACGCTCATTCAACTTCAAGGATAAATTATTACCAAATTGGAGGTATACCTGAGACACAAATTGGTGGTAATTTATATATGACAAATCATACCCAAGCCGAAATTGATACAGCCAAAAATGTACCAGCTTATGCTACCATCTCGGCCTATTTAACTGTTAATGGTAATTCCATTTCGGGCTCAGCAACTGTAACGCCTTTTGTTACTATTTCAAGCCTTTCTCCATTAAAGGTATATCAAGCTCTGATCCAAGAACATTATTATTTTCCGGGAGCGTATTATTCTCAAAAAGATTTTTATCATGTGATGCGTAAAATGTTCCCTGATGGCAATGGAAGTTCTATCAATACCACTGATGGCGTGCCGCAAGTTGTATCGTTTAATCATAATGCAGTTCTTACGCCAACACCTGTGGCGGGCTCATTTGATACTTGGGTGGCAACCAATCTTAAATATGAATACGTTGTGTGGGTTCAAGATGTGATCAGCCACGAGATCATTCAAAGTGGATCGGCAACGCAAGTTGTCACCACAGGCATAGTTAAATTAGAAGAGAATAGTTCTATAGGTATTTATCCTAATCCCGCAAAAGATCATGCAGTTGTTGCAATAAAATTAAGTAAACCTACAGTTGCGGATGTATTTATTTACGACCTCATGGGTAAATTAGTGTATACAAATAAAGGAGCAAATGTTGAAGAAGGTCAAAACGAAATGACGATCAATACTTCTGAATTTGCAGCGGGAACATTCAATGTAATTGTTATAACTTCCGAAGGCGTTTTAAAAGATAAATTAATTATTGTAAAATAGATCGTAATTTTTTCTCAATTTGAAAAGACCGTTTCTATGATGGAAGCGGTCTTTTTATTTGAGAATTAACTATACTAACCGAAAGAGAAAAATGATAAAACATTTATTTTTTATAAGTTGCATTTTTTTAAATGTAGTTACAGCGCAAACAATCACAACGGTTGCAGGAAATGGCAATACATCTTTTACAGGTGATGGTGGACAGGCCACTTCTGCAAGTTTACTTAATCCTAATGTCGTTGCTGTTGACGCCAATGGAAATTTTTACATAGGCGATGGATTTAATTACCGAATTAGAAAAGTAGATGGCAGTGGCGTAATAAATACAATTGCGGGAACAGGATCGTTTGGTTCAACCGGTGATGGCGGACCGGCAATGCTTGCAAAATTTGGTTCATTAGGAGGAATGGTGACATTTACAACAGGAGAAATTTATTTTAGCGATAAGTCAAATCATAAGATCAGAATGATAAATGCAGGTGGAACAATTACTACTGTGGCAGGAACAGGAACTGCAGGATTTTCCGGTGATGGCGCCGCTGCAACATTAGCACAATTAAATAATCCCGGTGGAATTGCAAAAGATGCCTTAGGAAATATTTATGTGGCCGATCAAAATAATCATCGCATACGAATGATCACGCCAAGTGGAAGTATCACAACTATTGCAGGAAACGGAACACAAGGTTTTGCGGGCGATGGAAGTTTGGCGGTGAATGCGCAATTGAATTTACCTTCGGATATAAGTATTGGACAAGGCGGAAAAATATATATTGCCGACAGAGGAAATTACAGGATCAGAATGATAGATGCAGGTGGAACAATTACAACTGTGGCGGGAACAGGAACTGCAGGATATTCGGGCGACGGCGGCTCAGCAACAGCAGCGCAAATGCAGCCTTACGGGATAGAAACAGATGCAGTTGGAAATATTTACAGTGTTGAACGTTTTAATTTTAGAGTGCGGATCATAAATAGCAGCGGCATCATAACTAATTTTTGCGGCACAGGCGCTTTTGGTTTTTCGGGAGATGGTGGTCCTGCCACAAGCGCACAATTGTATAATGCTACTGACATTGTTTTAAAAAATGCAACAGAATTTTTGATTCCGGATGTGGATAATAATCGTATTCGAAAAATAACCTTACCAACAACCGGAATGAACTCATCGCAGTGGGAGAACGATGAGATCATTGCATTTCCAAATCCTACTGCAGATTTTATCACTCTGAGCGGAGTTGAGGGGTCTACACTTTTTGTTTATAATTTGATCGGGGAGAAAATAATTTCGGCACAACCGCAAGGAGATAAATTTATAATTGATCTTTCAAAAGAAGCCAAGGGAATTTATTTGATAAAGATCTCGAAACAAAACAAGATCTATTATTCGCGAGTGGTGAAGGAGTGATTTTACTTCAATTTCAAAAAGTCACCATCAACCACAAATAATTTTACACCGTTAACGGTACTTGTGCGATGCGAACTTAATTCATCCGATACCTGGTAGCTCATGCCTTTTGTAAGTTTCACTAGTTTACCATCGGCTAATTCGGTATCCATTTCTCCTTCGATGCAATAAATAATATGCCCTTTTTCGCACCAATGATCGGCTAAATAATTTTTCGAATATTCTACTAAGCGAATGCGCAGGCCTTCAAATTCTAAAGCTTTCCAATACGCTACGCCTGTTTCGCCTTTGTGTTCCTGGGCAGGAATTTTATCCCAATCGGTTAATTGAAATGCAATGTTCTTTTCTAAAGTTGCCATCGTATGATCTATTTAAATTTAAAACTATTCATTATTTTTTCTCCCTGCAATTTATATTTCTCAAATTGCGTTTGTTCGCAGGTTAAAGTTAAAATGTATGCTTTTTCATTTAGTATCCAATAATATTGTTCAAATTTTAATTTATACATTCCCTGATCACCGGTGTATATCACTTTTTGAAATTCAGATCCTTTTTCGTTTCGTCGTTTACTTTCAATAAGTTTACCGTTGGTGACCATGGTTGCTATTTGTTCTTCCGAGACTTCAACGTACTTGTTGAGGTCCATATTTTTCCCTTTCAGATCTTGAATAAGCAAATTAATATTTTCTTTGAATTGATCTTGCGGATCGGTCAATTTAGAAAAAACAACAAAACTCATTCCCATTTGTGGAGCTCTGTCTAAGATCCAAGTATCGGGATATTGAATGGAGTAATTATTATCGCTAAAGGTGTTCCAGCTCTTTTCGGTTTTGGGCGATGTTTGTGCAAAAGCTGTAATGCTGCAGAATATATGGGCGAGGAGGTATAGTTTTTTCATGGATTATTTTTGTTTTTTCAGATCGGTGATCAAAGGGACTGTTTAGTGATGATCTTTCTGCTAAAGTCAATTTTCAGAGATCGATAGAAAATGGTTTAACGTCATCGCGTTCTGTCCATCCTATCTTTTTCCAAAATGTTTTTCCAATAGCATTGTCGCTTACCACATTAATTAGACAGCGCATTGCTCCCTTTTTTTTCATTTCATTCAAACATCGTTCCACAAGAGTTCTTCCAATGGCATTTCCGCGAAAAGTTTTTTCAACGGCAAGATGTACAATAAAGCCCCTTCGTCCGTCATAACTAGAAAGAACACAACCGGCAAGATCTCCTGATGCCTTCTCCATACAAACAAAACTCATCCCGGGGTTGTGCTGAAGAAAAATGGCGATCTTTTCTTTTGTATCCATTTTGCTGCTCACATTAATTCCTTCGGATCTTTTCCAAAGGTCGATCACCTTTTCGTAATGGGCGATGGTAAATTCAAGGTATTCAAATTTCATATTTTCAATTCAAATAAAAGCAGTTCTGTTTTTTTAAAAGGTCGGCCTAAAACTACCATTTATCAGAAGCTTAAGCCCTCCTTTAAAGATACATTTTTTTAAAACGGCTTTTTGTCGGTTAAAATAAAAATTATTTTCGAATCATAGAAGTTAACGAAATACATTAATAACTAACAGGTATTCAATAAGTTATAAAACATATTATTCATTTTAAAATAATCTAACCGTTTGTTGTCGACTACAATTGTTTAGTATACGGCTCCCGTTTTTAAGTGTCCATACCTTTGTGTCGTCAAACTATTAGAATGGCCGTTCGAAAAAAATTGACAACAATAATTAAAAAATAAATAACAATAAAAAAAACAAAAACATGAGCACATCAGTAAAGAACCGTGTACAATTAGAAGGAAACGTTGGCAAAAACCCAGAAGTAAAGGTATTTGAGAACAATAATAAGGTAGCAAATTTCACGGTAGCTACATCCGAGTACAAAAAGAATAAAGCAGGCGAATTCATCACCGAAACCACATGGCATAATATTTCTGCATGGGGTAAACAGGCAGAGATCGCTGAAAAAACTATTGTAAAAGGAAGCCGCGTAAGCATTGAAGGCAAGATCACCAACCGCACCTACACAGATAAAGAAGGTAACAAGCGTTACTTTACCGAGATCGTAGCGAGCGAAGTAACGCTTATAGCTAAAAAAGAAGAAGCGGCTGCGTAAGCTATAAATTTTAGCCATGGTTCGACAAGCTCACCACGAGCTCCGACACCAAGACACGGAGATGTATACAAGACCCGTAAGTTTGAAATACAAAAACTCCGTGTCTCAGTGGCAAAATTAAAACAACCGTATACCTACCGGCAAGATAGATATACGTAACTAAAGCGAGGGCCCCGTAAGGCCCCGCTTTTTAAAAAGAAAATAATTAAATAAAAATATAAAGAGTAAAAGAATGAAAACAATAAAGAACAGAGTACAGATCGTAGGGAACTTAGGTAATACACCTGAATTGAAAACTGTGAACGATAAAAAACTAACGCATCTTAGCGTAGCCGTTAACGAACGCAAACGTTATTCAAACGGTGAAGTGCGCACCAAAACATATTGGCACTACATTACCGTGTGGGGCAAATTAGCCGAGCAAGTTTGCGAACTCGCCAAAAAAGGAACCTTGGTAATGATCGACGGACGATTGAAAAATATCAGTTACACTAACCGCTTAGGCAGAAACTGTATCGCCACAGAAATTGTTGCGAGTGAGGTAGTGATCAACTATACACAAGCCGCATAATAATTAGCCACGGAGGCGCGGAGCCACGGAGAAATATGCAGAGCTCGTAAGCTGTGTGTATTCCTTTTAAATAGCCACGGAGACGCGGAGGCACGGAGAAAAAACTAGTGAAAATATGATCAGAAATAGAGAAGAAGAAAACAGAATAGGAACAGAAATTGTAGATGCAGCTTATCATGTTCATAAAGAACTCGGACCTGGACTATTGGAGAAAGTCTATGAAACCTGCATGGAGTATGAATTAGTAAAAAGAGGGTTTAATGTAAAAAGACAAATTACACTTCCAATAGAATATGATGGAATGATATTTAATGAAGCCTTAAAGCTAGACCTACTAATAAACGAATCTGTGATCATCGAATTAAAGTCAATAGAAAAGCACAATAAGCTATGGGAAGCACAAATACTTAGTCATTTGAGATTAACACAGTTAAATCTTGGTTACCTTATAAATTTTAATTCTGAATTGATCAAATATGGAATTAAGCGTTTCAAAATTAATATATAAAAACTCCGTGCCTCCGTGCCTCCGTGGCAAAAAATAAACCTAAATTAGCAAAACGAAATGTCAGTAATAGAAGCGGCAGCAATTGCCGGCAAATTTATCAATCAAACAAACAGAAATGTGTTCCTCACAGGAAAGGCAGGCACCGGCAAGACCACCTTTTTAAAACACATTATAAAGCATACGCACAAAAAAGCGGCCATTGTTGCGCCAACAGGTATTGCGGCAATTAATGCAGGGGGAACAACCATTCATTCCATGTTCAATATTCCCTTTGGAAGTTTTGTTCCGGTACAAAATTATACGCAAAGAACAAATTCATACATTCAACTTACCGATAGACATACACTTTTTAAAACACAATTCATTAATACTAACAAACGTGCTATCATTCGTGAATTAGAATTATTGATCATCGACGAAGTAAGTATGTTGCGCGCCGATATTTTGGATGCTATTGATGCCGTGATGCGCCACGTAAGAGGAAAAAGTTATTTACCCTTTGGCGGCGTGCAAGTTCTATTTATCGGCGACATGTATCAATTGCCTCCCGTGGTAAAAGATAATGAGTGGAATATTTTAAGCGAATTTTATAAAAGCATTTATTTTTTTGATGCACAGGTCTTGCAAAAAGAACCACCTATTTATATCGAACTTGATAAGATCTACCGACAAAATAATCCTGAATTCATTGCGGTATTAAATAATTTGCGAAATAACTGCATCACAAAAAACGATACAGAACTATTGAACAACTATTACAAACCTAATTTTAAACAAACGGTGAATGATAATTATATTACACTCACCACACATAATCGCAAAGCAGATCTCATAAATAAATCTTTTTTATCAGAATTAAGATCTCCTTCTTTTTTTTATGAGGCACAAGTAAAAGGCGATTTCCCCGATAATATGTTCCCCCTTGAAAAAACCCTTGAATTAAAAATGGGTTCGCAGATCATGTTCATTAAAAATGATATTAGCGGCGAACAAAAATATTTTAATGGCAAATTGGCAAAGGTCATTCAACTTACAACAAAAGAGATCCATGTAGAATTTGAAGATGGTAAAAAATTAAAATTGGATGAATATACTTGGGAGAATAAAAAATATATTTTAGACCCGAATACAAATGAGATAAAAGATCAAAGCGTTGGTCAGTTCATTCACTATCCCATAAAATTAGCTTGGTCTATTACCGTACATAAAAGTCAGGGATTAACGTTTGATAAAGCAATTATTGATGTAGTGGATGCATTCGCGCCCGGACAAGTATACGTAGCGCTTTCGCGTTTGCGAGATCTGAGCGGATTGATATTAACATCGCCTATTAATTTTACAAGTATTTCGAGTGATGTAAAAATTAGCGAGTTCTCGGGGACAAAAGATCTGCAACATGACTTGGATATACAATTAGCAAATGAAACCACTAAATTCTTAAAGTATTACCTCAATTTTTGTTACGATCTCAGTTACCTCAATAATTCGCTCAACCGACATTATAAAGAACATTTTGAAGATCACAAAAGCAAATTCAAAAAACGATTTACCGAATGGATGCAGGATCTTATTGAGAAAACAGAGAAACTTAAAAATCAAGCCGGTAAATTTGCGGGAGAGTTAAATTCTATTATAGAATTATCTCAACCTGGCTGGAAAGAAAATCTTATTAAACGAACCAAAGATGCACAGGGGTATTTTCAACCGCAATTGAAAGAAATGTCGAATTCGGTATTTGCGAATATTGAATTGCTAAAAGACGAAAAGAAAGTAAAACAGTACATCGAAGAATTAGCAAAATTGGAGATGTTATTTTTTGAGCAAACAAAAAAAGTACAAAAAGCGGTTGGTTTATGCGAGGCTATTATAAATGGAGAAGAGTATACAAAGGATAATATTCAACAGATCTTGAAAGATAACCCAAGAGACGAAAAAGTAGAACTGATTGCTGAGGCAAAAAAACGAACAAGAAAAGAAAAAGTACCGAAAGAAAAAAAGATCGACACCAAACAACTTAGCTTCGATCTATACAAAGAAGGTAAAACTATTAAAGAAATTGCGGCCATCCGCGATTTTGCTATTGATACCATTGAGGGACATATGGCATATTATATAAACTTAAAACTCTTAAATGTAAACGACTTTATGTCGGAAGAAAAAGTGAAGGCCATTATCGCCATGTACCACAGCTCGGATATTGGAAGCGTTGGACAATTAAAAGGTAAATTGAACAACGAATATTCCTTTGGGGAGATCAAAATGGCTTTGGCCTCAGCCAATCTCATAGAAGATAAGAAAAGAGTGATCGTAAAAGTGTAATTTTGCAAGGTGAATTCAAATTTCCTTATAACACTCAATAACGATCATCCGGAAGGTTTTGAGAATTCATTTTATGAATTGGGAAATGTTACGGATCATTTTGGAGAGAATTCAATAACGCTCATCACTTATGATCAACACCAACAATTCTATCCCGTAAAAACAAAACGCCATTTTACAATTGGAGAACTAAAAGGCAAAGAAACAAGTCTTCCTCTTAAATTGGATACGCTTACCAATAAACAAGAATACATCAAACGTGTTAACGCTTTAAAACATCATATTCAAATTGGCGATATCTACGAAATTAATTTTTGTGTGGAGTTTGATGCGAAAGAAGTTGAAATAGATCCCGTTTCTGTTTTTCTAAAATTGAACGAATTAGCTAAAGCCCCTTATGCCGCTCTTGCAAAATTGGATGATACGTATATTATAAGTGCTAGTCCTGAATTATTTTTAAAACGCAAGGGCGATCTTCTCATCACCAAACCAATTAAAGGTACGGCAAAGCGAAGTTCAGATGTACACGAGGACGAAAATCTAAAACAACAATTACATTTAAGTTTAAAAGAGCGCACCGAAAATGTGATGATCGTAGATGTATCGCGAAATGATCTTTCTATTTTAGCGCAACGCGCAACAGTTACCGTTCCAAAATTATATACCATCGAAACATATAAAACCGTTCATCAAATGGTAAGCACGGTGCAATGTAAATTAAAGCCTGAACAAACATTTGAAAATATCATAGCCGCAACATTTCCTATGCCCAGCATGACAGGCGCGCCAAAAATTCGTGCCATGCAATTAATAGAAGAGTTTGAGCAATTTAAACGCAAAGAATATTCGGGAACGCTTGGGTATATAGATGAGAATGGTGATCTTACTTTATCTGTTCTTATTCGTACACTCGTTTATAATACAAAAACAAAACGCTTATCATTTGCAGTGGGAAGCGCCATCACGCATTTATGCGATCCCGAAAAAGAATACGATGAATGTTTATTAAAAGCAAAAGCTTTACTAAAAGCCATTAACGGCTCTATTCAATAACTAACTTTTTGGTGGTAATGGTCCGATCGTTATTTTTTATCTGTACCATATAAATACCTTTTGCAAAATTCTCGGTATTTATTTTCACGGTCTTATCAGAAATTACAAGCGAGTAAACCAATTTTCCTTCGGCATTTAATATCTCAATACCATCATAACTTTGTTTTACGGCGCTGAGGTCAACCGTTACTGAACGTTTGGCAGGATTAGGGAATAAATTTACTTTACCCACATTCTTATTTATTTCTTTTACGCCAATGGCAAGAGTAGTGTCGCCATGATTACCAAATGTATATTCGCCCATTTTCAAGGTATCAATTTCAATATATCCTGATTTTGTTCCCGGAGAATTCTTAAAAAAGTTTTTCACCATTTTCCAATCATCGGTTGCATCTTTACGGTAAAATAAACGAATGCTATCACCATTAACTCTGCACAACAAGGTATCTAAATAACCATAGGTGGTATTATAGGCAAAACCTCCATCATAATTAAAGCGAACTTTTGCAACAAAACCGGTCGACCATAAACCACCCACTTTCCAATAGTGTTGATCGGATAATAAAGCACCCGCAGGATTATTTTTAAACGGATCTGGCTTCACAAAATTATGCGCCATGTAAACAAAGTTAGAATCTGTGCCAACGTTTGTAGAGGTAACACGTAAACGCGCCCTATTAAAGTTAATAGTTGTTACCGTTTTAAATGTAAACGATTCGGCCGAAACAGCATCACCAATTTTACTATCGTAATTTATAATGCTGTAAGCGGGAGCATGCGGAATTACCATTGTAAATGTTTGCGCAGCACCGCTAAACGTTATTTTTCTTATGGTCTTACTCCAATCGCTTTTAAAGAAACTAATTTCTAATGGAACGCTCGAGAATAGTACAGGAGCACCATAAAGTTTTTGTTTCACACCAACTTCAACCGTATAACTTCCGGCAGATTGCTGTAATATTTTTACGGAATCAATGGCAAATTGCGGCCAACCTCCATTGAATACCCAGTTATTAAAAAAGTCGGTGAGATTTTTTCCGCTCGATGTTTGCATCAAATTACGCATTTGAATACTGTTAAGCGACTTAAGCGTATTTTGGGTTTGCACATATTTTATCGCATTAAAAAATAATGTATCGCCTAAATACCCTCTTAGCGAATGCGCTACATCCGATCCTTTCAAATACACATGATCTCCATACGTTAAGTTGTGCGGAATACCTGAAATTGCCCTGAAGCCTGTTTCTTTATGATGTAATTTTTTCAAAAGATCATCGTGCTGTGCGCGATATGAACTTAAATACGCAGGCTTACCATATTGCCATTCGGTAAAAACAAATTGACTATAGGTTGCCATTCCTTCGTTCAGCCACATATCTTCCGCAGTTTCGCAAGTAATATTATCTCCCCACCAATGATGCGATAATTCGTGCGCCATGATGCTTGCCTCATATGCCATATTACCTAATGTTGCTTTTGGATAGGCGATGTTTGTAGCATGTTCCATTGCACCACTATTGAACGGCACAGAACAATAACCAAAACGATTCCAAATATAGGGCCCATACTTGTTCTCAAAACCGGCAATACAATTTTGAAGATTCACAAAACCATTTTTCATGAGTGTTGTATCAGCGCCTCTTGCCACAAGTGTAATTGGTTTTACACCACTTAAAGTATTTACTGTCCAATTTACTTGTTTATAATTTGCCAAAGCCACACTTGCTAAATAGGTTGGGATCTGTTCGTTCAATACCCAAGTGCGCGTGCGATTTGGAATAGTTATAATATCCGATAATAAATATCCATTACAATACGCACGTCGCGCAGTATCGCTTGTAATAGCAAACTGATAACGACTGCGTTCCACAAAATTATCAAAGCACGGGAACCATACACGACCGTAATTATGTGGCTTTGCCGAAAAACCAACACCTAAATTATAAGCATAATTGGCCCCGTCGGAATTATCAAAATAAAAACCGCCCCAAGGAGTTGCGCCGGCATCTAATTGCGGAATGCCATGATAAAATACGGTAACATAGGACGTATCGTTGATATTTTTCGCCGCCGCAAAATTTACTTTTAAAATAGTATCGTTATACGTGTAGGTTAAAAGCGAACTTCCTTCTTTCACCGAATCGATGAGTAATTTTAAAAGATCAAAACGAATAAATGTTTTGTTATTTTGTTTTGGTGCAAATTTAATGAGCGTGTTACCTTTTATGAATTTATTGGCGGCTGTTCCAATTTCAAGATTGATGAAATACTTAAAAACATCAAACGTATCGCTCCTAAGATTTTCCGCATTATAATATGGAGGAGTAGCCGTAATAGCCGCCTGTTTGCCGGCCTGGCACGAATATCCTTGTGCCATTGAGTTCAAACTCAGAAAAATAGCAAGGAAAAATGCCGTTAATTTTCTTAAGGTCATGTGTATGAAATGTGCAACTAAATGTAGTAAAAAAAATCCGTTTTTGCCCCTTTGTACGTATATTTAACATTAGAATGTTGCCGTGGTAGACCTGAATGATATAGCTGATCTTATCCGTAGTCTTGGTAAAGCAGAAAAACGTTTTTTTAAGATGATGATATCAACCGAAAATGTTGATGTTGACCTTCTAGTAAAGTTATTTAATGAGATCGAACGCGAAACGGTAAGCATCGAAAAGCTCGAACGCAGCGGATATTATACCGAATATCATATCGAAAAACTTTATACACTTCTTCTAAAATCTCTTCGCGGTTTTCACGCCGAGAGTTGCGCTATTTTTCGTATTAAGGATGAGATCCTGAATTTGCGTTGCTTGTTTGATAAAGCGCAATACCGTCAGTGTCGAAAAATGCTAACGTCGTTGAAACGCGAACTGTACGATGATGAACAATTCGGATTTTTACTCAAGCTATTCGATATTGAAAAAAAATTGATCGTATTTGAAGAAGGCAAGGATATCCAAATAAAACCTGCCATGATAGCGCAAGAAGAACAAAGTGTGATCAATAAAGAACAAAAAGTATTACAGTATCAAAAATTATTGATGAGCATTATGGCGCGCGCTGCCGAAAAGGATGATACACTTTCGGGAACACTTACTA
Source organism: Sphingobacteriaceae bacterium (assembly GCA_023251775.1). Lineage (GTDB taxonomy): Bacteria > Bacteroidota > Bacteroidia > B-17B0 > Aurantibacillaceae > Aurantibacillus. The sequence continues at coordinate 41,993 of JAHEYC010000013.1, forward strand.
ATCCTTTGTTGACCGATAATTTGGATACATTAAGCAGAAAAGAACGTGTGTTCGTTCTAAAATGTAAAGAGCGCATCTATTCGTTCTTAAATCAAAAAATAGAATCGGAATTGTGTTGCGCGCAAATAAAAGAATTGTTTGCCAAACATAATTTTTTAAAAGAATATTTTTTAGAAATTGTATAAAAAATGAAACCGAGTTTACTTTTGCACGAGATCATACGATCATTGAGTCCTGAAGAAAAGGCAGCTTTTCTCCAAGGATCCTCTTTGCAGCAGGGCGAGAAGAACTATAAAAAATTGTTCGTTTATATGGACTCGGCCGAAGAGTATAATGAGGATAAGGCCAAAGAGTATTTCAAGAACGAAACGTTTGCAAAACATTTAGCTTCTGAAAAAAATCAGTTGTTCCATCATATCTTAAAAAGTTTACGCCAACAACGTATCCATGATAAAAGTTCTGCTGCAACGTTCGAAAAAATAAAGGACGTTCAATTACTTTACGATAAGAACCTTCCTAAAATGGCCAATAAGGAGGCCGAAAGGATCCGTTACCGAACAACGCAAGAAGAATTATTTTATTCGCACTTGGATCTTATCGAGATCGAGATCCAGTATATGCCGGTTAATAAATATTCAAGAGAAGAAGCTGATGCCAAACTGCAACAACTATTCGAAGAAAAGGATCTCATTCTTAAAAAAATAATAACGCTCAATAAGTATCAACAATTATTGGACGAGATAGAATATTATTTCAACCAAAATATTTTGGTACACGATCGCTCTAAAAAGCATTTACTCGAAAGTTTTTTGAGCAATCCTTATATTGCCGATCTTTTATATGCCAATAGTAAAAAAGCTTTATTGCTAGGAACTTTTTGTCGATTGATCTGTTATCGCATCATGCGCGAGAATGAGATCCAAGGAAAAGAAATAGATAATGCGGTTGAATTATTTAAGACCTACGGTTATTTAAAAGAAGAATATCCAAAGATGTATATCAGTCTCAATGGATTTTTAGCACGTTATCTTGCCATAAATGCAAATCTTAAAAAAGCGAAGATCGCCATTGATCATTTACGTTCCATTAAAGATGATAACTGTTTTCATACACAAGATCTTCAAAATACAATTTTTACACGCCTCACAGTTTATGATCTTATTTTCTATAATTACTCGGGACAATACGAAAAGGCAGAGGAACTTTTTCCGTCGATAGAAGTGAATTTGGAAAAAAATAAAGATGATTATCCCGGCCATGAATATACCACCATTAATTTTTTAATGTTCGTAACACATTTTGCCAGGAAGAATTATAATAAAGCACTTAAATGCATTAACGCCATTAATAATTCTAATTTTGACGAATCGCGGCAAGATCTTTACCGATATGCCAAGATCTGTAATCTCGTTATCCATTACGAATTAAATAATATCGATTATCTTATTTACTCTTACAAATCAACACTGCGTTTCTTCAAACTGATCGATTATCCATTTGAATTCGAAACAACATTCTTAAAGTATTTTAAAAATATTGCCATTTCAAAAAAACGTTCGGCAAATAAAAAAGTAATGTTCACCGAATTTAGAGCGCACCTTGAAGAAATTTTCAAGGATCCTTACCAAGTTATCGCCAGCGAATATTTTGATCTTATTGCTTGGGTGGATAGTCATTTAAATGATACGGATTATGCTACGGAGATAATTAAGGCAAGAACCGATCAGTAATATTTTTTGTCATATAGACTTGAGTTCTTTTAACCGATATGTCGCCCCTAAAGGGGCTTTATTTCCCTTGTAGATGTTGGTTTACCAATATGTCGTCCCTCCGGGACTCAGAACAATTCTATTACGCGCAATTTCATTATCCTCATGATATCACTTTATGAATGTTGTTCCTAACAAGGATCGTCTATTAAAGTCCCGTTAGGGACGGCATATCGGTAAAACGGCTAACTCAATTAAACAAAAGTCCCGTAGGGACGACATATTGGTTTTCTATATGCATACCGATCAGTAATAATTGTTTTTGTCTAGATAATTCTTCACGTAATCACTTACGCCGTCTTCTAAGGTGGTGAATTCTTTTTTATATCCCGCCGCTTTTAATTTGGCCATATTCGCTTCGGTGAAATATTGGTATTTATCGCGAATATCAATGGGCGTATCAATGAATTCTATGTTTGGTGTTTTCCCCAAAGCATTGAACGTTGCTTTTGCAAGATCAGAAAAACTGCGGGCCTTACCGCTTCCTAAATTATAAATTCCATTCTTAGGACTTTTCTCAAATAAAAAAACAAGAACATCCACCACATCTTTTACATACACAAAATCGCGGAGCTGTCCGCCATCGGTGTATTTGGGATTATGCGAACGAAATAATTTTACTTTGCCGGTAGAATTAATTTGATTGAACGAATGAAAAATAACAGAAGCCATGCGCGCTTTGTGGTATTCGTTTGGTCCGTAAACATTAAAGAATTTTAAACCGTACCAATGCGGAGGAGCTTGCGATTGGGAAATGGCCCATTTATCAAAGTCATTTTTACTTTCGCCGTAAGGGTTCAACGGTTTTAAATTTTTGATCTTTGTTTCATCATCTTCATAACCAAATTCGCCTAAACCGTAAGTAGCGGCTGAAGAAGCATAAATGAATGGAATTTTATGTGTACTGCAAATTTGCCAAAGTGCTTTGGTATAATTTAAATTGAGTTCATTAAAAATGTCAACGTTAAATTCGGTTGTATCTGTTCGTGCGCCAATATGAAAAATGCATTTGATGTCTTTTGTATTTTTACTTAACCATTCAATAAATTCGGAACGTTCAATTTTTTTTGAGAATTTTTTGGTGGCGTAATTAGTGTTCTTATCCAGTTTTGAGAAATCATCTACCAAAATTAGATCAGCATGCCCTAAAGCATTTAGTTTTCCAACTAAACAACTTCCAATGAATCCTGCGGCGCCCGTAACAACTAACATGGGCCAAAGATAGAAAATTCCCTTGTGAAAGAAAGCAAAAAATTTTATATTCGTACTTTATTATAGTATGGAGATCACACGGGTATTCGATATTCTTGACCTACACAAAGGCACTTATCAAAAAGATGATATTCTTTGCGGCAAGATCAACAGGCAGTGGAAAAAGTATAGCAGTAACGATTTTGTGAATTTTTCCAATTTGGTAAGTTATGGCTTACTGGATCTTGGTTTGGGTACAGACGATAAAGTGGCGATCATTTCTGCAAATCGTCCCGAATGGTGCTTTGCCGATTATGGGTGTCAGCAAGTGGGTATTGTTACGGTCCCTATTTTTCCAACAGCCAGTAATCACGATCTTAAATTTATTTTAAATCATGCCGAGGTAAAAGCAGTTTTTATTGATGATAAAAGTATTTTCACCAAACTTGCAAGCATTGCTTCCGAAATTCCGGGAGTAAAACACATCATTAGTTTTAACCAATTGGGAGGAACTATTTATTTTACCGATTTTGTGGAAGCAGCTGCAAAATCTCCTGCCAAAGAAAAAGTGGAGGCCATTAAAAAAACAATTACTCCTCAACAATTACTTACCATACTTTACACATCAGGAACAACGGGCACTCCAAAGGGCGTAATGATATCGCATAATAATTTAGTACAAAATGTTATTAGTATGCGAAATTTTGCACCATTTGCTATTTGGTGGAAGTCCCTGAGCTTTTTACCATTGAATCACGTGTACGAACGCATGTTGATCACTTTGTATTTGCAACAAGGGATCTCCACCTATTTTGCCGAGGGCTTCGAGACCATTGGAGATAATCTAAAGGAAATTCAACCACAAATTTTTGTTTCTGTACCACGTTTAATTGAACGCGTATGGGAAAAAATATCAGCAGCCGGAGAAAAACTTAGTGGCTTTAAAAAGAAAATGTTCGATTGGAGTGTGCGCTTAGCATTAAAATATGAAGTGGATGGAGCCAACGGATTTTTTTACGAACTGCAACGTAAGATCGCCGATAAATTAATTTACTCAAAATGGCGCGCGGCAATTGGCGGAAAATTAGTTTGCATGGCTTCGGGTGGTGCAGCTTTGAATCCAAAACTGGAACGAATTTTTTTATGTGCCGATATCATAGTTTTACAAGGCTATGGTTTAACCGAAACCTGTGTTGTTGTGAGCGTAAATCATTTCGGAAAAGGAAATATTCGCATTGGATGTGTTGGTCCTGTTATTGAAAAAGTAGAAGTAAAAATTGCGGAAGAGGATGGAGAAATTTTGGTAAAAGGTCCAAGCATCATGATGGGATATTACAAAAATAAAGAAGCAACCGACGAAGTGATGGATGCAGATGGATGGTTTCACACAGGAGATGTTGGAAAATTTGAAGGACGTTTTTTAAAGATCACCGATCGCAAAAAAGAAATATTTAAAACAAGTGCAGGAAAATACATTGCGCCATTAGCCATCGAAAATAAATTAAAGGAGTGTCGTTTTATTGAGCAATGTATGGTAGTAGGCGAGGGACAAAAATTTGCATCGGCCATTATTGTTCCTAATCTTGGAAATTTTAAAGACCATTGTAAACAAAATAGTATTGAGTGGTTGGATAATGTTAGCATGACGCAACACGCCGAATTAAAAACATTTATCACCGAACACATTAAGGCCATGAATAAAACGCTGGCTCCCTATGAGCAATTAAAGCGTTGCGAGATCTTAAAAGCCGAGTGGACCATTGACGGGGGAGAACTAACCCCAAAATTAAGCCTTAAACGCAAGGTAATTAAGGAAAAGAACCTCGACACTATCAATAGGATTTACGCAGTTGAGGATTAGGAAGATACAGCTGTAAATTTATTTGACTTTCTCTCAATTTTTTTCGTTATTTGTTACCCTAAAATTAAATGTCTATGAAAGTTGGAATTCCATCGGAAATTTCTCCAAACGAACTAAGAGTTGCAGCAACTCCAAAAACCGTTAAGCGATTACAAAAGCAAGGTTTTGAAGTTCAGATCCAAAAAGGTGCAGGCGTAAAAGCAAATTTTTCGGATAAAGAATTTGAAGAGGCCGGAGCTAAGATCGTGAACACCGCATCGGATATTTACGGAGGTTCGGATATTGTTTTAAAAGTTAAAGAACCAACCACCGAAGAAGTTGGGATGATGAAAGAAGGATTGGTATTGTTGAGTTATTTATGGCCTGCACAAAATCCTGATCTTCTTAAAAAATTAGCCGAGAAAAAAGTAAATGCAATTGCTATGGATGCGATCCCTCGTATTTCCAGAGCACAAAAAATGGATGTATTGTCATCAATGGCAAACATCGCAGGATATAGAGCTGTTATAGAAGGTTCATTTCATTTTGGAAGATTTTTGAACGGACAAATTACCGCAGCAGGAAAAGTTGATCCCGCAAAAATATTAGTGATAGGTGCCGGCGTTGCAGGTTTAGCAGCAATTGGAGCAGCCAATTCTTTAGGTGCAATTGTTAGAGCATTTGATACTCGTAAAGAAGTGGCAGAACAAATTGAATCGATGGGCGCGCAATTTCTTACGGTTGAAATAAACGAAGATGGTGCAACATCATCGGGTTACTCAAAAGAAATGAGTAAAGAATTCATCGAAGCAGAGATGAAATTATTTTTAGAGCAAGCTAAAGAAGTTGATATTGTAATTACCACCGCACAAATTCCTGGCAAACCTGCACCAAAATTGTGGATGGATTATCACGTTGCTGCTATGAAACCGGGTTCAGTTGTTGTGGATTTGGCTGCATCAACAGGCGGTAACTGTGCACTTACAAAAAATGGAGAAGTTTATACAACGCCTAATGGTGTTACCATGGTTGGAAAATTAAATCAATTACCAAATCAAGCATCTCAGTTATACGGAAATAACTTATGTCATTTATTAGATGATATGGGTAAGAACGAAAAATGGAAAATTGATATGGAAGATGCCGTTGTATCGCGTGCCATGGTTACGCATAACGGAAAAGTAAATTGGCCTCCTGCACCTTTACAAGTTAGTCCAACTGCAGGTGGCGGTGCTAAAAAAACGGTTGCGCCTACAGCCGAAGAAACAAAAGCAAATGACGCAGAAATTGCAAGAAAAAAAGCAGTGTCAACCGTTATAAGCATAGCAGTTGTTGGTGCTTTATTATTATTAGTTGGAGCATTTGCGCCTTCTGCATTTATTCAGCACTTCACCGTATTTGTATTGGCTATTTTTGTTGGATGGCAAGTGATCACCAATGTTTCTCACTCTTTACATACACCACTTATGGCTGTTACCAATGCTATTAGCGGTATCATTGTTACGGGAGGTTTGTTGCAAACAAAAAATGATATAGGTAATATCATGACCATTCTTGCTTCTGTAGGAATTTTAATTGCGAGTATTAATATTGTCGGTGGATTTGTAGTTACACACCGTATGTTGAAAATGTTTAAAAAATAGAACTTAATTATGATTTTTATAGCTAAAGAAATACAAACAGCCGCTTACTTATTTGCAAGTATTCTGTTTATTTTAAGTTTGAGCGGATTATCGTCTCAAGAATCTGCAAAGCGCGGAGTTTTCTACGGAATTGTTGGAATGATCATCGCTATTATTGCAACCGTATTAGGACAAGGTGTAGAAGGCCATATATATATTATTACGGCAATTGCCATTGCATCTGTGATCGGAATTTTGGTGGCTAGAAAAGTGGAGATGACCGCCATGCCGCAATTAGTTGCCATACTTCATAGTTTTGTGGGATTAGCTGCGGTGTTAGTTGGTATTGGTTCTTATCTTGATCCTGCCACTCAAACTTTAACCGGTGCAGAGCATACGATCCATTTAATAGAAGTTTTTGCGGGAATTTTTATTGGTGCTATTACCTTCACAGGTTCCATTATTGCTTGGGGAAAATTAGATGGTAAAGTTCCTTCTAAGCCATGGAGTTTTGCTGGACTTCAACTCATGAATTTAATTTTGCTTTTAGCGTGTATTGCTTGCGGCGTTCTTTTTTGTAAAGCAGAAGGTACAAGTGGGATGATCTATTTGGATATCATGATGGCCATTGCTTCTTTTATTGGTGTGGTTTTAGTTATGGCAATTGGCGGTGGCGATATGCCGGTGGTAGTTTCTATGCTAAATTCTTATTCGGGTTGGGCAGCAGCTGCGGCAGGTTTTATGTTGGGTAACGATCTTTTAATTGTTACCGGAGCTTTAGTAGGAAGTTCGGGTGCTATTCTTTCTATGCATATGTGTGAGGCAATGAATCGTTCGTTCTTCTCCGTAATATTTGCGAGCGCAAGTTTGGGAACCAGAACAGGTGAGAAAAAAGCAATGGAAGGTGAAGTAACAGCATTGAATCACGAAGAGGTTGCAACGTTATTAAAAGAAGCAAAATCAGTTGTTATCGTTCCTGGTTATGGAATGGCTGTTGCAAAAGCGCAATATCCAATTTACGACATGGTACAAACATTACAAAAAGCCGGAAAAAAAGTTCGTTTCGCTATTCATCCTGTTGCGGGTCGTTTACCCGGACACATGAATGTATTATTAGCGGAAGCAAATGTACCTTACGATATTGTTTTGGAAATGGATGAAATAAACGAAGATCTTCCGAACACAGATGTGGTGATGGTAATTGGTGCGAATGATGTTGTAAATCCAAGTGCACAAGACGATCCGGGATGTTCAATTTATGGTATGCCTGTAATTGAAGCCTGGAAAGCAGAAAAAGTTATTATAATGAAACGTTCTATGTCGGCAGGTTATTCAGGCGAAGACAATCCGTTATTTTACAAACCAAATTCAGAAATGCTTTACGGTGATGCAAAAGCAAGCGTTGAGAAATTATTGACGTTTTTAAAGAATTAATTCAAAATAGAGGCAGAAACCACAGAGCGCGTTTCACGCTTCACAGAGTCCCGATAATTATCGGGATACACAGAGAACACAGAGTTAAAAAGTAAAGCGAAGGGCTTTACTTTTTTTGTTTAGGGTAATGGTGATCCTCTGTGGTCCCTGTGCATCCCGATAATTATCGGGACTCTGTGAGGCCAAAGGTCTCTGTGGTTTCTGCCTCTAAAAACAAAAGGTGCCCCGGAAAACCGAAACACCTTTTTGTTAAGCTTAATTTAAGGGTTAAGCAAAAGCGTTACCAAACATTTTCTCGGACATTCCACCGATCAAAGGAACCGGTTTTTCTGCGCCGTTAGCTGCGTTCACAATACCCATGATAAGGAGAACAAGGATCCCTAACCCAATAAAAGGTGAGAGCATTGCTATAATAAATCCTAAAAAAGGAATGAACATCAAGATCATAGTCACGATCCAATACCCAACACCTAGGATCAATAGGCCGGTTGCTTGACGCAAATGATACGTGCCAAGTTTAGTTTTATTGCTTCCGTGCATCACAATTGCAATGATGTATCCTATTAAGGTGCAATAAGCTAATATCGCTACTGTTTTGTCTTCCTGTGCTGCCGGTTGATTTGTTGTTTCCATAGTTGTGTTTTTAGATTATATTTTTTTAGCCACTAATTACACAAATTTTACTGTGCTCTGTTTTCTAATTAGTGGATATTTATTCTTAATTTTTTTATTGCACTAATCTATTAGTTTAATTCGTGAAATTCGTGGCTATTTTTTTATTCTTTTTCTTCTACGTCAATATCTTTTAGATCTTCGGCTGCCAATTTTTCATCGGTGTCGTTGGCTGTATCTGCCGGCAATTCTTTTTCCAATTCTGCATCCGTTGGAGCACCTGCAGGATTTTCTTCCTTACTTAATTCCCATCCTTTTTCTACAGTGCCTTTATTGGCTTGGATAACTAAGAATGCTAATTGTCTTGCTCTTCGAGATTGGTGAATGGCTCTTAAAAATTTACCTTGACGAAATAAAAAACGAGCATAACGTTGATGCCTTACCGATTTTGCCATATTACCGGTATACACTTTATGCTCTTTTAAAAGTTTGTGTGCATGCATCATCACCACCGTGGTTCTTCTGATACATTTTTTAGCCGCAATTCTCTGACCGGGCTGTGCAAACGACGATAAACCTATCATCATTAACAGAACGAGTGCAATATTCTTCATAAACATTTCTTTTAAATGCAGCTTCGCTGCCTGTTATCTTTTTAAGCCACTAATTTCACTAATTATACAAATTTATACGAACCTATGCATTAATTAATGAAATTTCACAAATCATGCAGCTTCGCTGCTTGCAAAACGTACCATCTCAAAATCAGTGCAATAAAGCTAACATAAATTTATCAATCTAACATTTAGAGAAAATTAGTGCAATTCGTGGCAAAAAGGGCTCAGATCAAATTTACATTTTCTTTTGTAAGCTGAGCAACAATTATTTACGAAATTCCAAAAAGCACTTCAATAAATGCAGTTTAACCTTTTTTAATTCAATGCGTTATAAATACAAACAAAAAACTTTGTACATTTATATAGATGAAACGCCTTATCTGCATTTTATTGATCGCCATCTCCTCGGGTTCTTTTGCAAGTTCTCTGTTGATCCCTATGGACGATACTCAAAAGGATCATTTGAAAGCTTACGGTATTGCATTTTGGGCATTGCAAAACGAATTGGAAATTCATTGGCTTTTGAATTACCGTGGCGGAAGTTTTATGATCCCTGCTTCAAAAACATTAACTAAGGAATGTGATATCCGTGGCATTAGCTACGAAATAATTGGAGATGCTGCTGCTTCAAATATTTTGGCAGAGATAGCAAATCCCGAAGCAAATATGGATGCAGTGAAATTAGAAAAAGCACCAAAGATCGCTGTGTATTCGCCTCCGGGAAAACAACCTTGGGATGATGCGGTAACACTGGTTTTAAAATATGCCGAGATCCCTTACGAAATTGTTTACGATGAAGAAGTGTATTTGGATAAATTAAAAGATTACGATTGGTTGCATTTGCATCATGAGGATTTTACGGGACAATACGGAAAATTCTATGGCTCATTTGCCAACGCTGCTTGGTATCAAAATGAAGTGAAACAAAACGAAGCGCTCGCTAAAAAATTAGGTTTTGCCAAAGTATCGCAAATGAAATTGGCCACGTGTAAAAAAATTAAAGAATTTGTTTTTAGCGGAGGATTTTTATTTGCCATGTGCAGCGCCAGCGATAGTTACGATATTGATTTGGCTGCCGAAGGGGTTGATATTTGCGAAAGTATTTTCGATCATGACCCTGCTGATAAAGACATCAATAAAAAAATTGATCCAAGCAAAGGCTTTGCTTTTGAGAATTATACAATTCACACCAATCCTTACGAATACGAATACTCAGATATTGATACATACACAACACGCCGCCAATTTGGTATGACCGAAAAAACAGATATGTTCACCTTGTTTGATTTCTCTGCAAAATGGGATCCCGTTCCAAGTATGTTGTGCCAAGATCACGTACAAACCATAAAAGGTTTTTGGGGACAAACAGTTGCCTTTGATAAAAAGTATATAAGAAAAAATGTATTGATCATGGGCGAGAGCAAAGCGTTTGGCGAAGCACGTTATATACATGGTGAACATGGTAAAGGCACTTGGACATTTTACGGAGGACATGATCCGGAAGATTACGAGCACAGAGTAGAGGAGCCGCCAACTGACCTGAGTTTACATCCAAATTCTCCGGGTTATCGTTTGATCTTAAATAATATTTTGTTCCCTGCGGCTAAAAAGAAAAAACAAAAGACCTAAGCGCGAATGAATTTCATCACCAACATCATTGTCACGTCGCTTGCCGTATTAATTGTATCTCATCTTTTACCGGGCGTAAAAGTAGATTCGTTCACCACATCGCTGCTTGTGGCGTTGGTGCTTGCTTTCATGAATGCTATTGTAAAACCTGTGCTTACCATTTTAACCATCCCTATCACGCTTTTATCATTCGGAATTTTTTTAATTGTGATAAACGGACTCATCATTATCCTCACCGATAAATTAGTGGATGGTTTTGAAGTGCGAAGTTTTTGGTGGGCTTTGTTGTTCAGTTTTATTTTATCTATTACTACCGGAATTCTCAATATGATCATTGGGAATAATAAGAGGGAAGAGGAGTAACTCTTTTTTTAAACACGGAGACACAATTTATTTAGAACAAATTAAACACCAAGGCACCAAGACACGGTTTTTTTATGTCCCGTAGGGACATACTCTTATTAGAAATATTGTTTCAACCGTAATCAAGCTCCGTAGGAGCGGCCTCTTAAAAAATAACATTGTTTAAATAAGAGGTCACCCCTACGGGGTTCGATCAGATCTATTTGATTTTTTAATGAGAGTTGGCTCCTACGGAGCCTTTTAAATCAAACCGTGTCTTTGTGTCTCCGTGTTGAAAAAAAGGAAATTTACTCCAACAACTTTATATCCCCCACAGCATTCCCTGCAATTCCTTTTACGGAGCCATAAAAATGCGTGGTGTTTAGCAAAACCTTATCCAATTGTTTTTCGCGTTCTTTCCAGATCTTTTCCATTTGGAGTTTTTCTTTGATCATGCTTTCTCTAAGGGAAACAAAGCCTTCTACAATGGCTTCTATTTGTTGTTTGAATTCATTTCCCGTAAGGTAATTATAAAGCAATTGCATTTTATCGCCTTTATTATCCTGACTAGATAATGCGCCGTGAATGCGAACTAAACTATCACGCAATAAAAATGCTAAAGGTTTTATATCACTAAACCTGCAGATCCACACACCGTCTTTCATTCCAAAATGTTCCATGTCCTTTGGCAAAACTTCGGTAACAATTACGGCAATATCTGCTTGTGTTGAGCGCATGTCGGCTTTCAATTTATCTATCCATTCATTTGTAAATGCTTTGGTGCGTTTGCTTTCGTAAATAATTTTTCCGCATGGTTGCGCTAATGAATTTCGCACATGCTGAATGCAATCTGCGCCTTTGATTCCTTTGGCAACTTCTTCAATTTCATCAAAAGGGAATGTGGATTTCAACATTTCTTCTAAAGCCAATTCCATTACTTCTCCTTGGGTTTGCATGCTGCCTTGTTCGGCTTTGCGCTGCATTTCGGCAATGAGTTTCTTTTGATCGTCAATTTGTTTTTCAAACTCTTTTACTTTGAACGAAACTTTTTCTTGCTCTAATTTTTGAACTCTTTCGGTGATCAATAAACTTTCTTCGTTCAGTTTTTTTTGTAAATTAATTTCTAATTCCGCTTCTTTATCTTTTAACGCTTGTTCTTTCTTTAAAAATTCTAACTCCTTTGCACGCGATACTTTTAATTTTTCTTCGTTGGCAGTATTCGTCTCGCTTAATGCTTTCAACTTCGCCTCAAAATCATTACTAATATTTTTCTTCAGCGTTTCCTCAATGTTCTCCTTTTGATCTTTTAGTGCCTCGTTCATCTGAATGCGATATTCCTCTTCTTTTTTGGCCTGCCACTCTTTTGCCTTCAAATTAAGCTCACGCTGCACCTCATTTCTAAAGGCATCGGTGGCTTCAAACTCCGTAGCGCAGTTTGGGCATTTTATTGTTGATTTATTGCTCATAATTAGGCCCTGCTTGTATGTAAATTTATAATTTTTATAACAATCAAATTCGCATATTTATAAACATTTAAAAGCAGGCAAAAAAGCATGAAACAGCTTATTTTAGTACGACACGCTAAAAGCGATTGGGGAGATGAAGGCCTAAAGGATATTGATCGTCCCTTGGCGCCGCGCGGAAACTCCGACGCTTACATTATGAGTGAGTGGTTTCAAAAAAAACACGAGATACCGGATCTTATTATTTCCAGCGATGCTACACGCGCTTTAAGTACGGCTATGATCTTTGCAAGAGCTATGGCGTATCCAACCAATGATATTACAATTTTACAGCAAGTATACGAAAGCACAGCCAAGACATTAAAAGATGTGGTTGTTCAAATTGACGATCGCCATCAAAGCGCTATGATCTTTTGTCACAACCCCGGCATTACAAATTTGGCGAACGAATTAACCGACGATCTTTCGTTTGATGAAGTTCCAACCTGTGCCATTGTTGCATTGGAATTTAATGTGAAGAATTGGAAAGACATTGCTTCCAAAAAAGCAAAGGTATTATATCATCATTTCCCAAAGGAATTTAAATAAAGCACTCCGATCACCATGGCAAAGAACAGTAAAAAGAAAAAATCACCTTATATCAACCGCGAGATAAGCTGGCTTTCTTTTAACGAACGCGTGCTGCAAGAAGCCGATGATAAAACCGTTCCTCTTATCGAACGTTTGAAATTCCTTGGGATCTTTAGTAATAACCGCGATGAGTTCTACCGCGTGCGCGTGGCAACTGTTCGTCGTTTAGCTAAGCTCGGTAAAAAAGCCATGGACATTTACGGGGAAGATCCGCGCGAACTTTTAACCCGTTTGCAGCGACGTGTGATCGAACAACAAATGAAGTTCGAGGAAATATACCGCGAAGTGCAAAAAGAATTAGCCGATCATAATGTATTTATCATCAACGAAAAACAATTAAGCAACGATCAGCAAACTTATATTCACGATTTTTTTGTACGCGAGATAATGCCTTCGTTGTTTCCGATCATTACCGACGATTCAAAACCTTTTCCTTTCTTAAAAGATAAAGCGAGCTATTTGTACTTGAAATTAAACGAGATCAAGGACACTAAGAAAAATAAATACGCCCTAATTGAAATCCCATCACGCGCTATTTCGCGTTTTATTATTATTCCGAGCAAAGGCGATAAGCACTATGTTATTTTGTTGGATGATGTGATCCGTTTTAATACCGACTTGATATTTGAAGTATTTGGTTTGCGTACGGTTGAAGCGTACAATATCAAATTAACGCGCGATGCGGAATTAGATATTGATAATGATGTAAGCAAAAGCATGATCGAAAAAATGAGCAAAAGTTTAAAAGCGCGTAAGCAAGGACAACCGGTGCGTTTTGTTTACGATGCCGCCATGCCAAACGATATGTTACGTTATATCATGCGCAAATTGGGAATGGCCAAAAAAGATAATGCTATTCCGGGCGGACGTTATCACAACTTCAAAGATTTTATTAATTTCCCAAACCTTGGCGATAAGAATTTGGTGTACGATCATCCCGTGCCAATGGAACACAAATACTTGGTGGATCATAAGCAAACCATTTTAAGTGTACTAAAAACAAAAGATATTTTATTGCATTATCCTTATCATA
>JAHEYC010000094.1 GCA_023251775.1 Sphingobacteriaceae bacterium
TTTAAATCTGGGAGATTATAAAACAGCTTTAAAAAACCACTTCGATGCTTTAAAAATAAAAACGGAATTAAGAGATAGTTTAGGATTGGCCAACACAAGTCATAATATTGGCAACGTATATTTTAATACTGGAGATTACTCTTCAGCTCTAAAGAATTATTTTACTTCGCTCGAATATTTTTTGAAGCGGAACGACATTGAAAAAATTACCATGATCTATTCAAACATTGGAGTCGTATACGAATACATGGGTGAAATGGAAAAAGCCCTTGCAAATTATCAATTATCGCTTAAGCAAGCCGATGTCTCAACCAACGAAGAAGCCATCTCTTCATGCCATATAAATATTGCCAATGTTCTTATTAGGCAAGGAGATGCTTTGGCCGCCGAGAAAAAAATGAAAGAGGCCAACGAAAAATACGACATGGCCTTGCAATATCAAGCTAAAGCCATAAAGACCTGTGAAAAAGGAGGAGATAATCAAACGCTGGCAATTTTATTGATAAACATGGGCGGCCTTAATCAGCGAATAAAAAAATATGATAAGGCTCGCGAGTATTATTTAAGAAGCATGGATCTTAGTAAAAAAGGGCACCACATGCGCGAATTGAGTTATGGTTATGGAAATCTTTCTGAATTAGATTCGCTAACAGGTAACTTTAAAGAAGCGCTTAAAAATTATAAACAATATATTGTTCTGCGTGATAGTATGCTTAACGACGAGAGTTCTAAAAAGATAATGGAACTTCAAATGCAAAGCAATTTTGATAAGAAAGAAACGGAAACTAGATTGAAGCAAGAACAAAAAGATATGCTCACACAAAAAGAGATCGGCTATCAAAAACAACAACGAAATCTTTCGTTGATAGGCGTTGCCTTGTTTGCCATCATGGCCATTTTTATTTTCAGAAGCTATAAACAAAAACAAAAAGCAAATGAGTTATTAGAAGAGAAGAATGAGCTAATTGCTTCTCAAAAACATTTAGTTGAAGAAAAGAATAAAGAGATAACGGACAGTATCAATTATGCCAAACGTTTACAAAGTGCGATCTTATCTTCCGAAAAAACAATGCGCGCTGTGTTCGATCAAAGTTTTATTTTATTTAAACCAAAGGATATTGTAAGCGGTGATTTTTATTGGATCCTGCACATAGAAGATAAACCAATAAAAAAGAACATTTTTGCCTTTGCCGCTGCAGACTGCACAGGACACGGGGTTCCGGGGGCCTTTATGAGTATGTTGAATAGTACCTTATTGAATCAAACAGCGTATAATCCTGATATTAATACACCCGCCGATGCATTAAATTTTTTGAATCAAGAACTCCCCAAGAATTTACGTTCTCCCGATGATACCGAAAATATTCAAGATGGAATGGATATTGCATTTTGTTTGGTTGATCTGAATAAGAACGTATTGAGATATTCGGGCGCAAATAATCCGTGTTGGATCGTAAGAGATAATACCCTCATGGAATTAAAACCTGTAAAACAAGCCATCACTGCTTCACTGGAGTACGAGAAAAAAATATTTGTTGATCAAGTTGTGCCTCTTAAAAAAGGAGATTGCATTTATGTTTTTACAGATGGTTATGCCGATCAATTTGGAGGACCCGATGGAAAGAAATTCAAGTACAAAACACTTAGTGATCTTTTACTTTCTATAAATCATGAGAGCTTTGATAAACAAAGAGAAATACTCGAACAAAGATTTATTGAATGGAAAGGCGAACTTGAACAAGTAGATGACGTTTTACTTATGGGGATAAAGATCACCTAAGCGTAGTTCAACGCACTCTCAAATGTTGCTTCGTTACTTTGCATTACAGAAAGTTCCCATCCTTGAGGATACGGCGCTTCCAATAAACTTCCTTTCAATAAATACGGATACATCTCGGCATATGTTTGTATTTGATTTGCACTTACTCTTCGGTAAATATGCGAGCGATGTAATTTATCGGGATGTGTGAGACCGGCAGCCGCCATTAATTCAACGGCCGCTTTTACAGTTTCTGCTTGGTAATTTGCCACACGTACTTTTTTATCGTTCACATCTAGGCCCTTGTATAATTTTGGATTTTGAGTTGCAACTCCTGTAGGACACGTATTTGTATTACATTCTAAAGCTTGAATACAACCTAACGATAACATCATCGCACGTGCACCATTACACATATCAGCTCCTAATGAAATATTCTTTACAAGATCAAAACCCGTATGAACTTTTCCGGAAGCAATTATTTTAATATGTTTTTTAATAGCAAATCCATTTAGCGTATCATATACAAAAGCCAAAGCATCGCGCAAAGGCATACCAACCGAATTACTAAATTCCAATGGCGCAGCACCTGTTCCGCCTTCGCCACCATCTACAGTTATAAAATCGGCAAATACATTTTGTTTCACCATGGCTTTACAAATACTAATGAACTGACTTTTTTGTCCGATACATAATTTAAATCCAATTGGCTTACCATCACTTAACTCGCGTAATCTTTTTATAAAACCAACTAATTCCATTGGAGATCCAAATGCAGTGTGATAGGGTGGAGACAAAACATCTTTTCCTTTTTCAACCAAACGGATCTTCGCAATTTCATCAGTAACTTTTGCAGCAGGTAAAATTCCGCCGTGTCCTGGTTTTGCACCCTGACTTAATTTTATCTCTACCATTTTTACATTGGGTAATTTAGCGCGTTCACCAAATGCATCGTAATTAAAAGTACCGTCATTGTTTCTGCAACCAAAATATCCTGTACCAATTTGCCATATCACATCACCGCCCGGTTCTAAATGGTAAGGACTCAAACCTCCTTCGCCGGTATTATGCGCAAAGCCGCCAATTTTTGCACCACCGTTCAAAGCCATGATAGCATTTTTACTTAAACTACCATAACTCATGGCGCTAATATTAAAAATGCTGGCATTATATTTTTGTTTGCAGTCGGGTCCGCCAACCATAACTTTTGGATGATGATCAACTTGATCATGATGCAAAGGAGCAATAGAATGATTTAACCATTCGTATCCGGTTTCGTAAACATTTAATTGAGTTCCAAAAGGTGTTGTATCATTTACTTTTTTTGCACGTTGATAAATAACATTTCTACTTAAGCGATTGTATGGTGCACCATCAGTATCACTCTCAATAAAATATTGATATACTTTTGGACGCATCCATTCGGCCCACCAACGCATTCGGCCTATTACAGGAAAATTATGTTTAATGGAATGTTTGGTTTGGCTAAGATCCATTACGCCCAAAACAATTATTGGGATAACGGCAACAAACAAGAACAATACCCAATACCAAAAATAGCCAAGCACTGCAATGACGACACAAATAATGAGCGATTTAAAAAGGAATTTTCCCATTGGTTTTTTGATTAATACATAAATATAAGTATGAAATAGGGGATTTACAAGCGGTCCTGAAAGCCTTTATCGGCGAGGGTTTTGGAGGAATAAGCAATGATAATGTGCACGCTAATAAGATCCGTATAATTTCTTATTTTTGTAGGCTCTTTCCCTGGCCCCGTAGTTCAATGGATAGAACGAGCGTTTCCTAAACGCTAAATCCCAGTTCGATTCTGGGCGGGGCTACAAATCTTATAAATTTCCTAAACGCTAAATCCCAGTTCGTCCCGATAACTATCGGGACTGGGCGGGGCTACAAATCTTATAAATTTCCTAAACGCTAAATCCCAGTTCGTCCCGATAACTATCGGGACTGTGCGGGGCTACTAATTGCTCTCATATCCTTATCCCAATAACCAACATATCATCTATCTGAGCTTGTGACCCCATCCATTTTTCGATCTCCAGTTCAATTAATTTACACTGCTTGTCCATTGGTTCCTTATGTATCTTGAGTAAAAGCTCCTCAAAATTTCCTTCCAAATATTTTTTATTTTCAGCACCGCCAAACTGATCGCAATAGCCATCGGTATAAATATAAAACACATCTCCACTTTCCAATTGAATAGAATTACTTTTAAATATTGGTGATTTACCCGTGATATAACCCAATGGATATTCGCCCTGTCGGTAATTTTGAAGTTGCCCTTTTCTTATCAGATTTAACGGTCGGTCGGTTGAAGAAAATGCGAGAAGTTTTGTTTTTAAATTCAACACACAAAAAGCAATATCCATTCCATCAACCGAATCCATATCCATTTTTTCTTGCTTCAACACATTCACTAAACCATCATGCAGCGACAATAATATCTTCGCGGGATCTTTTAAGCCTCCAACTTTTATGGTTTCTTTTAAAAGATTATATCCAATAAGCGACATAAACGCGCCGGGAACACCATGTCCTGTGCAATCGGCGGCCGCAATATAAAGCAGATCTCCTTGTTGATGGAACCAATAAAAATCGCCACTCACAATATCCTTTGGTTTGTAAAATACAAACGAATCACCTACCAATTTTTGCAGTATGTCCTTATCAGGCAATATAGAATCTTGAATTCGTTTAGCATATTCAATGGAAGCAGTAATGTTCTTATTCTTTTTATCGATCAATTTATTTTGCTCCTCAACGATCTCTTTTTCTTTTCGAAGCTCTTTGGTTTTAAGCGATACTTGTTGCTCAAGCATAGTTTGAACTTTTGTAAAACGACGAACTCTTTGTCTATATGATCCGAAAACAATAAGTCCGATAATTAGCAATGCAGAAATGCGGAACCACAAGGTTTTCCAAAAAGGCGGAACAATACTGAGTTTAATGGAAACACCATCGTTATTCCATGTACCATCGGCATTGGATGCTCTTACCTTAAATGTGTATTCACCCGGATCAAGATTGGTGTAGTTCACAAATCTTCGTCCGCCCGAATTAACCCAACCTTTGTCAAATCCCTCAAGTATGTACGAGTAATTATTTTTTTCGGGCTGCGTGAAATCCATCGACGAGAATTCGAACGAGATCACATTTTGGTTGTACGCTAATTTTATTTCCGATATCTCAAATGGTTGCTTTTCATTTTTTAATTCCTCACCAAATAATTTAATGCTGCTAATTACAATATCAGGCCGTGATCTATTCTCTTGCAAACTATCGGCGTAAAAAAAGTTGAATCCGTCGGGACCACCAAAAAATAATTCTCCTTCTTCTGTTCCAAAATAAGCACCGGTATTGAATTCATTGTTCTGCAAACCATCAAGCTTATCGTAATTATTGAATTTTTGAGTGATAGTGTGAAATCGCGATACACCATTGTTAGTACTGATCCACAAATGATGATCATTGTCGCCAACAACGCCATAGATGTATGAATTAGAAAGACCATTCTCTTCATTGTAACGCGTAAAAATTTCTTTTGTGGGATCAAATTTATTTAAACCATTACTGGTGCCTATCCAAAATGTGCTGTCCTTATCTATACATAAACTCCGCACCGCTTTATTACTAATACTTGTAGAGTCATCTTTTTTTGGAAAATAATGTTTGAAGGCATATTCTTTTTTTGCGCTATCATAAACAATTTTATTCAAACCATTGTCCGTACCAACCCACATGGCTCCCCAGGTTTCGCGCATGCACCAAACTGTGTTATTGCTTAAGGAATTTTGTTTTGAATTATCATGACGTAAACACAACCATTCTTCTTTTACCGGATCAAAACGATTCAAACCTCCTTCGGTGGCGATCCAAAGAAAACCTTTTGAATCTTCGGTAAATCTTCTAATGATATTATTGCTTATACTATTTCCTGTAGGCGAATGCGAAAAGCGATCGAATTTTTCGGTATTCCTGTTATAACGGTAAACACCATCGCTGGAGCCGAACCACATGTTACCTTTTCTATCTTCATAAATGGCCCAAATGTTCTGGTTCTCTGTCCCCTTCAATACAACAAAATTTTCCGATCCTTTTTCTAAGCGATTCACACCACCCTCAAAAGCGCCGATCCATAAAGTTCCTTTACTGTCCTTACAAATTGAACGAACATTGTTCTTACTTAAATGATACGGATTTCCATTTTGCGTTTGTACCAATTTAAACTTTTGTGGTTTAAGATCGGCTTTATTTAAACCACCAATAATGGTGCCTATCCATACGTTGCCGCTTCTGTCCTCAAAAATTCCCGAAAGAAGATCAGCACTGAGTGATGTTGGATTGCCATTATCCGAATTATGACAAATAAATTCTTTGGTAACAGGATTATATATTTTTAATCCCTTGTCGGTACTCAACCATAAATTATGAAAACGATCTTCGTATATCGATCTTATAGCATTTACACCATAACTGTTTAGATAAGAATAAACTTGTCCTGCCATTGTATCCAACTTGGGACCAAAGCGCGTACTTATGAAGTTATCTTTTGCAGGATTATAACGACACAAACCATCGTTAGTTCCAATGAATACCGATTTGTTCTTGTTACAAAACATCGACATCACAATATTGGCGCTTAGCGAAAATGGATCTGAAGGATCATTTTTATAATTTACAAATTCTTTGATCTTACCGTTCTTATCCATCACAGCGCGACTCAAACCTCCAACAGTTCCTATCCATAATCGTCCGAATTTATCTATCATCAAACTTAAAATATTATTATTACATAAACTTTTTGGATCTTTAACATCATTAAAATAGGTGGTGATCTTTCCGCTTGTAAGATCAATAGCATTCAATCCATTTTCAGTTCCTGCCCACACTATATTTTCCTGTTCGCAAACTGCCCACACACGATTATTAGTTAAACTATTCTTATTGCCGGGAATATTTTGGTATCGTTTGAATTTACCTGTGGCAATATCCAAACAATTCAATCCACCCGAATATGTTCCTGCCCACAACTTATTGCCTTTGCCAACCAACAACATGGTTAATGTATTATCGGAAATGGAAGTAGAATCGTTATAGTTATTTTTATACGCAATAAAATGATAGCCATCATAGCGCATCAATCCATCAATGGTTGATACCCACAAAAAACCTTTTGCATCTTGTACAATACTGAAGGCGGTTGTTACGGTAAGACCTTGATCAACGCCATAGCGACGAAATTTAAGCGCACTCCATTGCTTTTGCGCCAACGATTGGAACGCGATGGAAAACAAACAGAAAAATAAAACAGATCTTAATGTTGGTCTCATACTGGAGGTAGACGTTATTAAAATTACACTTTTTTTTGATATATGGAAAAAGTGTTAATTGTAGCAGTCTTTTTAACCACAATTCAATTTTTCTTATTTACTTAGAGCATAAATTATTTAAGGTTAAAAATGATAAAAACTGCCATAGTACAATTGATCTTGGTTTTAGGAACATCATATGCCCTATTAGGCCAAAAAATGATCATTGGAACTGTAACGGCAAGCAATGGCAAATCGTTTACCCTCATGTGTGAACAGATAGATCAGTTGCCATCTTTGAGCGACACTTGCAGCGTTTCAAAAGATATTTCGGGGACAAAAAATCCTTTTGGAATTACAATTCAAAGCGGGTGGCTTAGTGTGGCCGATGCGTTTTTTTTGAGTAGAAAAGGAAATATTGCATCATTCAAGATCATTCGCGAAACATCGGATATTGTTATTAATGGTAAAAAACAAGAACACTTCATTAAGGGAAAAAAGATGAAGGTTACTTGGAAGTGAATTAAAGAATTTAAATAAAGATCAAAAACTCAAAACATGGTCGCAAATATATTTCATAAAGGCAAGTCCTATCAAGTAGATTTTTTTAAACCAATTGATATCTCTATTCCCTTAACGGCAAATAAAGATTGCGTAAGCGCATGGTATGTTGAGCCCATGAAAATTGAACCTGTTGTTTCGGGCGATTGGGTAGGGGATGTGAACAAAGGAGGAAGCGTTAATTTTAGAAATATCTTTTTTAATCCGCATGGAAATGGTACGCATACCGAATGCGTAGGACATATCAGCAAAGAAAATTATTCCATCAACAAAACACTTTCACGATTTATGTTCTTGGCCGAAGTTGTTACCATTTTACCAAATGAATTACCAAATGGAGATCATGTGATCACGCGAAAACATTTGATAGATGCATTAAAGGAAACAGAAAATACAGAAGCCATTGTGATAAGAACGTTAAGCAACGGCTTAAATAAATTGCACATGCAATACAGTAATACTAATCCTCCTTATATCTTACGAGAAGCAATAGACTATTTAAATGAAAAAGAGATCGAACATTTACTCATCGATCTTCCAAGTGTAGATAAAGAAAAAGATGATGGTAAGTTGGAAGCACATCATGCATTTTGGAATTATCCAGCGAATACGAAAACGCAAAAGACCATCACCGAAATGATCTTTGTGCCCAATGAAATACATGATGGAACGTACTTACTCAATATTCAAATAGCACCGTTTGAAAATGATGCGAGTCCAAGCAAGCCAGTGCTTTATAAAATATACTGATCGTCGCTATTGCGTTATTGTTTTTAGCCACGAATTACACGAATTTTCACTAATCAAGACGTAAAACAATTTGGTTAAGTGTTTTTTATTTCACTAAACTAAACTAAACACACACAGATTAGTGAATTTAGTGTAATTCGTGGCTTTTTTATTTAGTCTGCCTGTCTTCCCGCAAGCAAATACATCACAGCCATTCTTACTGCAACACCATTCTCTACTTGCTCAAGGATAATAGATTGTTTGCTATCGGCCACATCGCTGGTAATTTCCACACCGCGATTAATTGGACCCGGATGCATCACAATTATTTTTTTAGAAAGTTTATCTAGAATTTCTTTATTCAATCCGTACATCATGGTGTACTCGCGAAGCGATGGAAAATATTTTATGTCTTGACGCTCTAATTGAATGCGTAACATATTTGCTACATCACACCACTCTAACGCTTTTTTAAGATCTATCTCTACTTCAACACCTAAGCTGGTGATATATTTTGGAATTAATGTTTGAGGACCGCACACTTTTACTTTAGCTCCCAATTTTTGTAAGCAGAAGATATTCGAAAGTGCCACGCGTGAGTGAAGGATATCTCCAACGATCACAATTTTTTTCCCTTTTAGATCTCCCAATTTTTCTTGCATCGAAAACGCATCAAGCAAAGCTTGCGTTGGATGTTCGTGCGCACCATCGCCTGCATTTACAATTTTGGCATTTATTTTTTTAGATAAAAATATGGCCGCACCCGGACTGCTATGTCGCATTACGATCATGTCCACTTTCATGGCCAAGATATTATTTACAGTATCAACAAGAGTTTCTCCTTTTTTAACCGAGGAGTTAGAAGCAGAAAAATTAATGATATCGGCACTCAAACGTTTTTGTGCTAATTCAAATGATAAACGCGTGCGTGTGGAGTTCTCAAAAAATAAATTCGCTACCGTTATATCACGCAACGAAGGAACTTTCTTGATGGGACGGTTAATGACTTCTTTAAAATTGGAGGCTGTGTTTAAAATGAGTTCAATGTCGGCTTTGGAGAGATCTTTTATTCCGAGAAGGTGGTTTACACTTAGGTGACTCATCTTTTTTTGAAATGTTTAATTTCAAAAGTCAAAGATAACACAAATTAATGGAAACACCTAATGGTTTGAGGCAAAACCTCCAAAAGCCTTGATACTCTAGGGAAGATAACGCTCCTGAATTACGTTAATATGATGCAAAGCATGTCCGCAAGCCATAAATCCTATAGAAAGAACAGTAACCTCACCAAGCCCTGTCATGCCTTTTATGGCCAGTTCTTTATCCGATAATTGCTTAAAAAGTAAAATAGAAGCTTCTCGCACCGCTTCAAATTCTTGTAACAGTAATTTAAGATCGGTATTTTTTAAATTGGAATTTGCCGCGTAGGTATTTTCATCAAATGCAGGAAGCAATTGTTTTTCTCCGCGCGAAAAACATAAAGCGCGATAGCTCATGATGCGCTCTGTATCAATAATGTGATTCAATACTTGTTTGATCGTCCATTTTTTATCGGCGTAAGCATAGTCGGATTTATCGGTAGGAATATCTTTAATGAATTCACTGATACTTTTCTTGCCCGCAACTAATGCATCCATGATAGTGTTCTGTTCAACAAGATCAATGTAATACGTGTAATAAGGAATGTGATCTGTTTGCTTTGGCTTCACTATTTATCAATCAAGGTAACTTTATCTTTTCCATCGATCTCTTTCCAATCTACTTTCACATTTTGTTGTTCAATGGAATCAATGGTAATGCCGGCGTATTTTGCTTGGATAGGAACGTGACGTTGAAAACGACGATCAACCAATACCAATAATTCAACATCGGCCGGTCGACCAAATGCTAACATGGCATCTAGTCCTGCTCTAATGGTGCGTCCCGAAAATAATACATCATCTACCAATACCACATTTTTATCTTCAATAATAAAATCAATAGTGGTACTGTTGGGGATCAATTCTTTTTTTCTGAAATCATCTCTAAAAAAAGTGATGTCCAATTCGCCGCAATGCACTTTTTTATTTTTCAATATCTTTTGCAGAACTTGTTGAATGCGTTTGGCCAATAAAATACCTCGTGGTTGCAAACCAATGATCACCGAATCATTAAAATCGCCATGAACTTCTATCAACTGATGGCAGAGACGAAGTATGGTGATCTCAAATTGTTTATCCTGTAATAAAATGCGCGGTTTCACCTTTTAGAATTTGAGTTTAAATATACGGATTTTAGCCACTAATTTCACGAATTTTCTCCAAAGTTACTTTGGAGATTAGTGAAATAAATTAATTACACTAATCTGTGTGGTCATAGAATTAGAATAATTCGTGCAATTCGTGGCTTAATTGGCCTTGCGTTATTCCCTGTTCTTGCTGTCAATAATTATAGTAACCGGACCATCATTCACCAATTCTATTTTCATATCGGCACCAAATTGTCCTGTTTGAATAGGTTTATGAATTAATTCACCTAATTTTTTAATAAAACTTTCGTAAAGCGGAATTGCTATAACGGGTTTTGCTGAGCGTAAAAAGGAGGGGCGATTACCCTTTTTTGTAGAGGCAAAAAGTGTGAACTGACTCACAACCATAACTTCGCCATTGATCTGGTTCACATCCAAATTAAGTTTGCCTTCTTCGTCCCCAAAAATGCGTAAAGTACTCACCTTCGCTACCAGCCAATCTATATCTTCCATGGTATCAGCCTCTTCAATACCCAATAAGATCAATAATCCCGGGCCAATTTGACTGTATAGTTCCTTATTTATTTTTAACCGGGAATTTAGTACCCTTTGTATAACTAAACGCATATTTTTTTTGTAAATTTAGGTTTTAAATTAATAAAAAATGAAACAGTTTTTGGCCCTATGTTTAGTTTCTTTGGTTCTCTTCTCGTGTAAAAAAAAGGAACCGGATCCTGAACCGCAACCTTTACCAACTACAACCACTGGTGCTTCTACTTGTCCTACCTGTACGTTTCCCGATACGGTTTGGAATAATTCTCAACCCGGTCCAAAATTGATCTTCAAATTTATTTTCGACAGTGCGCAAGTGCGTTTAGATAATTTTGGAAATCCTGTTGGTGTTGGCGCAGGTAATGCGGCCTGTTCGCCCAAATTTAATTTTATGAGTGCGCATTATATCGAATTAGCGCAAGGAGATCTTACCGCGGTTGGCGCGGGAGTAAAATTATATCATGCTCCTGAAACGTCGTGTGGTGGAACAACAGCCATTGTGCATTGCCAAGGAGTTTTGGTAAAAGATAGCGCCATATTTTTTTCTGTCCCAATTACGCCTTCTGTAGTTGGAACTTATAAATGGTTACGCGTTTCGTTGGCCTATCAAAATTATGATATCAAAGTAAAAACAACATCGGCCGGTATCATTGTTGGCACTGTTGCTTCGTTTGTGGGATACAGAACATATATTTCGCAATACAAAATGCATGGCACTGTTATGACACCAACGGTGGGTGGTGTTGGAAATCATGCGCAAGGTTATTGGGGCTTTCATACAAAAGTATTTGGCGTTGATTATTGGGCCGATGGACAAGCACCCGGAACAACGGTGGTAAATCCAAATCCAAGTTCGCCAATTCCTGCGGGAAGTTGTTTGGTAACCGGTGAGTTTGTAAGTGCAGCAACACCAACGGTTGGAACGCCATTAGTAATTACAGGAAGTGAAACATCAGATATTATCATTACAGTTCATCTATCAACTAATAAAAGTTTTGAGTGGAACGAAGTTACCTTTGATGGTTATTACCAACCCGAAGTTGGCGAAAAACCTGTTGATATGGGAATTAGAGGAATGATACCAATACATTAAGCATTACATGTTATTTAAAGATATTGTTGGCCAAACCGAGGCGAAAGACCGATTAGTAAAAATGGCGAATGCACATCGCGTTCCGCATGCTTTATTATTTTCGGGAAAAGATGGTTGCGGACATTTATTGGCTGCCATAACCTTTGCGCAATATTTATTTTGTAAGAACAGAACTAACAACGAACCTTGCGGTGTTTGTGCGCCTTGCAGTAAAGTTTCAAAACTCATTCATCCCGATCTTAATTTTGTTTTTCCGATCGCTAAAAGTAAACATGTAAAAATAAGCAACGACCTTATTACTGATTTTAGGGAAGCGTTTTTACACAATAATTATTTAACGCTTAACGATTGGATAGATGAAATGAATGCCGAGAATAAGCAACCTTATATTTATGTGGATGAAGCGGTAGATATTTTAAAAAAATTAAGCTATACAAGTTTTGAAGGTTCGTACAAGATCATGATCATTTGGCAAGCCGATAGAATGAATTCGGAAGCCGCCAATAAATTATTAAAGGTACTCGAAGAACCAACCGACGATACCATATTTATTTTGATCGCAAATAACATCGAGAGTTTAATGGCTACCATTTTATCGCGTGTGCAACATATTCCGTTTTATTCGGTTGACGAAAAAGAGATCGCGAGTAATTTAATGGATCGCTTGGGCGTTAATGAAACAGTTGCATTGCAAGCAGCATTTTTAAGCGAAGGAAATTTTAGAGAAGCATTAGCAGCCTTGCATAAAAATGATGAAGGCCTTTCGTTCTTAACGCATTTTCAAAATTTTATGCGATTGGCTTTAAAGTTTGATTCAAATAAAGCCTTAGAGTGGGTGGAAGAGAACGCAGGATTGGGCCGCGAGAAACAAAAACAATTCATTACCTATTCGCTGGCGGTATTTCGGGACGCATTGATGCATAATTTTGGTGAACGGAACTTAGTGCGCTTATCGGGTAACGAAAAACAATTCCTCGAAAAATTTGCGCCCTTTGTGAATCAAAAGAATTATCAATTGTTGATAGAAGAGTTCAATAGTAATTTTTATTATATAGAACGTAATGCTAATCCTAAGATCTTATTTATGGATCTTTTGTAAAAAACGAACGAGTACATTAATTTAAAGTAGAAAAATGAGAGCGACGTATATAGTAATTGGTTTTTTACTGGCAACAAAATGTGTTGATGCACAAGGGAAATTAAAAGGCCTGGGCGATAAATTAAGAGATATGAATCCCATCACAAAAAAGATGGATAAAATGAGAGAGAATTACGATGAAAGTAATTTCAACTACGCCATCTCATTTTTAGATAACAGCGCTTTATTTGAAGCTGAAGAAGAAGGAAATTCATTAAGCACGGGATTATCAAAT
>JAHEYC010000136.1 GCA_023251775.1 Sphingobacteriaceae bacterium
GGTGTGCCAATATTTACAGTCACGAGTCCAACTAACTTTACAATTGGTTGCGCGAGTAAAAGTATTACGAGTATGCAAGTGACAACTGTTATAACGTCGCCTGTACCAAACGTTCCGGTTAATTATACATTTATGATCCCGCCTGTTACCGGAACACCAACAACATTCACTACAAATCCAAATCTCAATAATATTACTATTCCGGGAACTTATGTGATCTATGTTAAAGATCTTACGAATAATTGTGTCTCATCGCAATCTATTTCAATAATCCAAAACACTATTGCACCAAATATTGATTTCATACAACCTTTAAGTATTTTAAGTTGTCGAGACCCGAGTATGGTATTGAATGGAATTAGCAGTAATACAAATACACAAATTAGTTGGACAGTTCCGGCAATTCCTTCTAATTCGGTTAATCCTACGCCAAATAATACGGTAACGATAAATCCTGCAGTAACAAATTCATCTAATAATATTACTGCGGTTGGAATTTATACCGTTGGTGCGGTTGATCAAAATAATATGTGTAGTTCGAGTAAAACGGTGCAGATATTACAAGATATTCGACTTCCGAAATTCACTATTAGTGCGTTAACCAATTCAATTATAAATTGTAAGAATGCAGATGTTGTTATTGTCCCTATTGTAACACCAACATTAGCAGTTGCATTAGTTCCAACGTATATATGGTATCCTCCGGTTGGACAAGGAGTGCCGGGCACACAATTCAATACTACTTCTGCAGGTACACACACATCCATTTCAATGTCGGTTGTAAATGGTTGTACATATTCTGCAACATATATTGTAGCTTCTGATTTTGTACCACCTGCTTTAAATGTTTCGCCGGCATTTACATTAGATTGCGCTACAAATCCAACGGTGACATTAACTCCGTCGATAACAGGATCAAGTGCGGGCTTTACATATTCGTGGACAGTACCTGCAGGTGCTTTAACTTCTGCGCTAACGGGATCTGCGCTTACTACGAATTATACAGGAGGATATATGGTTGTTGTAACAAATACACTTAATGGCTGTGTGAATCAGGCGTTCTATCAAGTTGTAGAAGGTGGAATAAAAGCAAGTTTCAATGCTATTCCTAATTATGGAGTTGCACCACTTAATGTAACGTTCAATAATACAAGTTCAACAAGCACAGGCGCAACAAGTATTATTTCAACGTGGGGTTATGGAAACGGTGCAGTTACGCAAACTGTTTATAATACTCAACCAACTTCAGCTACGTATACCGCTGCGGGAACTTATATAGTTTATTTGCAAGTAAAAAAAGGCTTATGTATTGATACAGCCATGAGAACAGTGATCGTTGACCTTCCTTCTAAATTGGAAGTACCAAATGTATTTACACCTAATGGTGATAAATCAAATGATATATTCCGTTTAAGAGCAACCAACTTAAGTGAATTGTATATTATTATTTACGATCG
The DNA here is from genome assembly GCA_023251775.1 of Sphingobacteriaceae bacterium. Lineage (GTDB taxonomy): Bacteria > Bacteroidota > Bacteroidia > B-17B0 > Aurantibacillaceae > Aurantibacillus. The sequence goes on from JAHEYC010000136.1 coordinate 1,458, forward strand.
TTGGGGAACAAAAGTTTACGAACTCACCAGTGAGACTGGAAACTTTGCTTGGGACGGAAAAGCTCAAACCGGAAAAGAATGTGCTGCCGGAGTTTACTTCTACATTATTAAAGGTACAGGTAAAGATGGACAGGTGTATGATCTGAGAGGGAATGTGAGTTTGTTTAGGTAAACTTTCCATCATTATTTTTAATTAATGGATTGCCTTTAGGCTTCATCGGTTTGCTAGTCGTATTTGATTTCAAAAAAAATGAACTGTGCAAATATAAATTAATAAAGCACAACAAAATGAACCAAACAAATACGACATTATCATTAAACTTCAAGAAATTGTTGAATATTTTAATATTCTCTGCTTTGAGTTTTTCTGTGAGATCAACTCCTCGAATAGATAATAATTTGCAACAAAAGGTATTTATTGAAAACAAGGGACAATTTGATAAACTTGACGGTTTGCGCAGATCAGACATTCGATTTGTGATCGATGATAAAGTCAAATTTTATTTTACACCGAAAGGGTTGACCTATAAATTTACCGACATTAAAACGGAAGCGGAAAATGGAAATGAAAAGAAGGAGGAGGAATTTAAAATAGTATATCAATATGCCCATGTGGAGTGGGTAGGTGCAAATTTGAATGTGCAAATTGAAGCAAGTGAAAGATCAGAAGGGTATTATTGTTTTGGCAGTGAAACAAATACTAAAACAATTATTGCGAGTGGGTATAAAAAAATAATATATAAAGATCTTTACCCCCATATTGATGTGGAATATTTTTTTCATGAAGTTGAAGGAATAAAATACAATATCGTTTTACATCCTGGAGCAAACCCAAGTCTTATTAAGATGAGATATTCTTCAAACCAGAACTTAAGTATTGATGATCTAGGAAACTTGCACATTGGTATTAAAGAACATGAAGATATTATTGATCACGCGCCTGTAACCTATTTTCAAAATAACACCGACAAAAAAATTAATTCTTACTATAGTATTAATAAAAACATAGTGTCTTTTAAAATTGAAGATCATGACAATTCAAAGACCTTAGTAATTGATCCATGGACAACGAATCCTGCTTTTATTGGTAACAACATGGCATATAATATTCATAAAGATGCTGCCGGCGATCTATATGTATCAGGCGGTTCCAGTCCATTCTACTTAAGAAAGTTTAGCGCATCTGGGGCATTCATATGGTCTTTTTCAATGCCTAATAATTCGGGTTGGAGTATGGATCATACGGTTGATCCCGCGGGAAATTCTTATATAGGTTATGGACCATGGTTAGGGAATAGTACCACAAAAGTAGGTCCGGGCGGAATTCAAATATATAACAACACATCAGCGAATAATCCTACTCCTTATAGCTTTGGGGAGGCATACGAGTTGGTTTATAATTTAAGTACAAATAGATTATATACTGCAGGGTTTTTCGTCTCAGGTGGCGTTAATGTTTGGGAACAGAATATAACGAACGGTAATCAATTTGGCCATATAAATGCTAATCCATCAGCATCTGTTGAGTGTCGTTCCATGGATGCTGATCATATTACCGGTGACATATATGTATTAGCTGTGCCTCTTTTTGCTGCACCACAGCAGCTGGCAGGAAACCGGTTAATAAAGCTGGGTCAAAATCTGAATGTTATTTGGGATGTTGTTAATGGTTATAATTTATCGGAAACTCAAGCAACATATTATCCGCAAAGCTATAGCGAAATGAACGGTGTGGCCGTTGGCTGCTCTTTTTTATATACATGTGATGGAGCAACTTTAAAAAAATGGAATAAAAGCACGGGTGCCATGATCGGCGCTCCGGTGAATGTTCCAGGTGGATCTCAATATCTAACAAGTGGAATAATTGTGGATGGATGTGGAGATGTTTATGTAGGAACCACCACCGGTGTTTGTAAGTATGATCAAAATTTAATTTTACTTAGTAATGCGGCAACGCCCGGTACCGTTTACGATCTATGTTTAGGTAATATACCAGGCGAGATAATAGCGGTAGGTAATGGGTTTATGAATTCAATAAATATGAGCGTTTGCACAAGTGTGTCTTCAAACTGCTTCGCGCAATTACCAAGTTATAGCTTCTCCATTTGTGCTGGAACTTCGGCAACACTTAATATAAGCAACCCAAACAATCTTCAGAATCCTACTTTTTCTGTTCAACCCGGATCATTAACATCTAGCAACTCAACATTTGTTGTAACTCCGGCTGTTCCTACAACCTACAGTGTTTATGTTACCGGTACGCTTAACAGTTCTGTGATCACGCAATCTGCCACCATATCTGTTGGCATTTTTTCTGCACCCTTCACTAATACGATCCTTACCAGCGGTACTTGTGCAAACCCCGTAACAAGCAGTGTAAATTTGAATATCACATTTAATCCTGCCGGAAGTCCTAATTATACCACAACCTGGA
>JAHEYC010000095.1 GCA_023251775.1 Sphingobacteriaceae bacterium
TTTTTCTCAAGCGTAAAATTCAAAATTTGGTCCAGTCCTTCCAGAATCAAGTTTGGGTGCGTAAAGATGCTGTTTTTTTTCAAGTGTTTGGCAAAGAAATTTCCATCGCCACCGGTTATAACAATTTTTATGTGTGGATAATTTTGTTGGTATTCTTCAATTACGCCTTTTATTTCCTTTATCGCTCCCACTATGACACCACTAAGAATTGATTCATTTGTGTTTTGTCCTATTAATTTATCATAACTCTCATTCATTTCTACCAATGGTAATTTATTAGTGAAGTGTTGAAGTGCTCTAAAACGCATTTGTAAACCAGGCGAAATGGCACCGCCCAAATATTCATTTTTTGCATTCACAAAATTGTATTTGATACAAGTACCACAATCAATACAAAGCACATCCGAATTTGGATACAAACTGTGAGCACCAATGGAAGCAACCAAGCGATCTGATCCCAATGTAGCTGTAGTTTGATACTGATTATTTATGGGTATAGGAGTTTGAGAAGTGATGATCGTTATCGGTACCAATTTCCCGAAATTCTCATCGAACTTAAGATGATCATCAGTAACCGAACACACGATCACATATGAATGCGTTAGAATAAAATCTTTTTCTTTAATAAGTTCGTTGATGTTTGAGAAGGTGCGAATTTCCTGCAATTTATTGCCGGAGAAACTTCCTGCTTTGATACAGGTATTACCAAGATCGAGGGCCAAATGCGCCATGCGTGCTAAAGATAACTCAAATATGCAGGGAGATCGGTGCTTTATGAATTTTTTGCAATAATTTGGGAAGTTGAAAAAAAGACGTATTTTTGCCCCTCCTAATTAAGAACGTTTTAGTACTTTTACAATAGCTAAAACACTGAAAATGAGCTGGTACCTTAGCTCAGTTGGTAGAGCAAAGGACTGAAAATCCTTGTGTCCCTGGTTCGATTCCTGGAGGTACCACATCAAGAGCAAAACCTCCCACTTTTTGGGAGGTTTTTTGCTTTAACCATCTTGTTTGATATTACTCCTTACAAACCTTACAAGAGTTCTGCTGAATTCCCTGATGCAATATTTGCTCGTGCTTAGAACCGTATCTGAAAACTGTTATTCCTTTGGCTTTTTTCTTCCATGCCATAAGGTAGGCATCATTCACATCCGATACAGTTGCGCTTTGTGGAAGATTGATAGTTTTCGACACGGCGTTGTCTGTAAATTCCTGAAAAGCCAACTGATGTTTTAAATGCCAAACAGGCTCAATTTCAAGCGCTGTTTTAAATAAATTCTTCACATTAACAGGCAAAGACGTATTTGCGATGGTGCCATGGATCAATACATGCTCCATTATTTCTTCGGAAAATAATTTTTTTTGTTTTAAATAATTTACAAAAGTTGAATTAACCTCTGAAAGTGTTTCCTTATCTAAAACATTTTCACGGCGATTGGCCAAAGCAAATAACGGCTCAATAGATGAACTGACATTGGCGATGATCGAAATTGTGCCCGTTGGTGCAATACTTGTACGTGTAGCATTACGCATTGGTTTATTCGGATAGTAAATACTCTTTTCCCAATTTTTAAAAACTCCTCTATCTTTAGCCAAAAGAGTTGAAGCTTCTGCACTTTTTTCATTCATGAATTTCATAAGTTTCTTTCCAAGAAGAACTGCTTCATCGGAAGCATAGGGAATTTCTTTAAACATCAAAAGATCGGCCCAACCCATTACCCCGAGTCCGATTTTCCGATTTCCCTTGACAACAGTTCTAATTTCGGGAAGCATGTAGTCATTTATTTCTACAACATTATCAAGGAAACGTATAGCTGTGTTGATGGAATCTTCCAATTCTTTCCATTCTATTTCTTTTGATACTTCATTAATGAATTTTGAAACATCTAGTGAACCCAAATTACAAGCCTCATAAGATAATAGAGGCACTTCACCACATGGGTTAGTACTCAAAATACTTCCAAGAGCCGGCGTTGGATTTGCTTGGTTTATTGTATCCAAAAATATCAATCCGGGATCACCTCCGGCCCAAGCATTTTGAACGATCTTATTCCAAAAATCTTGAGCCTTTACTTTTTTTACTACTTTACGAGATGTTGGATGCTTTAACTCCCAATCGCCATTAGTTGACAGGGCTTTCATAAAACTATCAAACATGCCTACCGAAATATTAAAATTCTTAAGTTCTTTTTCGTCTTTTTTTACGTGAATGAATTCTTCTATATCCGGATGATCAATATTTAAAATGCCCATGTTTGCCCCTCTTCGCTTTCCACCCTGTTTGATATTACCAGTTGCGGCATCAAATATTTTCATGAACGAAACAGGACCGGAAGAGTTGCCCGAATTTGCAGAAATAAAATCGCCATAAGGTCGTAAGGATGAGAAATTAAAACCCGTACCTCCGCCACTTTGATGAATGAGTGCCGCGTTCTTTAATGTTGTGAAAATGCCCTCCATGGTATCTTCAACCGGAAGAACAAAACATGCGCTTAGTTGTCCCGAACTTGTTCCGGCGTTCATCAGGGTAGGTGAATTAGGTAGAAATTTAAGATCATTCATCTCTTGGAAAAATTTCTTCTCCCATTTTTCAGCATCGGAGGCTCCACCAAATTCCAACTCGGCTTTGGCAATGTGCAACGCTACTCTTTTAAACAGCTGCTGAGGAGTTTCAATAACGTGACCACCGGTATCTTTTAATAGATACCGACTTTTAAGAACAGTGTGAGCATTGGCAGATATCTCCACAACATCTAAGTTACAAATTCATACTCACACTCCCTACCAACACTATGGAGTTTAAAAAACTTTAACAGCCGATTTGTTGTTATAATGGAACGCCATCAAAGGAATGTGTGTATGTAATGCCAAACGTTTTGTTACGCTTTTGCCAAAGATCTTATCAAAAAAACTGCGATGATGGGTCGACATAACGAGCATATCTGTTGCTTCACTCTCAATATAATTCTCAAGAGCACTTTCTGTATCATCTCCATCAAATAATTGATAAGAGATATTTTGATACTCAATTTTACTTTCAATTGATCGCATAAAAGACTGCATCTCGTTTTTGCTCACTTCGGCCGATTCCCCTTTCTCGGGAACATGCAGAACATTTACTTGAGCATTAAATAACTTGGCCAACTCAACTATTTTCTTAATAACACGAATATCACTGTGATGATAAGCTGTGGCATATGTTATTTTTTTGATGGCTTTAAATGGTGCTCCTTCGGGTATGGCAATTACCGGACAAATTGCTGCACCAATAACCTTTGCTGTATTACTTCCGAGAATAGCTCCTGCAAAATTGCCGGCACCCTTTGTTCCCATAATGATGAGATCAACTTGCTTTTCTTTTACTGTATCTACGATCGCATCTAATATAAAACCAACTTTGCTTATGAATTCGCATTTAATTCCTGTATTCTTTGTAATGTTGTTGCATAAATATCTTAGTTTATCTTCAGACAATCTTTTAGCATTTGCTAACTCTTCCGCTACTACATGATATGGGATCTCGGGATTTAGTGGTTCGAAACTATAGGCATTTAATAAAATAAGTTTTGCTGTATCTTTTTTTGAAAGCTCAGCTGCATAATTTAAGGCATTTCTTGCATTCGAAGAAAAGTCGGTTGGGATCAAGATTGTTTTCATAGTTTATATTTTTAATTAAAATGCTATTCCAATTTCAAAAGATACCTTAGGCGCAACGCCTGTATATCCAACTTCTATGAAATTGGTGTATTTTTTATTTCCTGTTACTTGCGAATATTTTAGTCCGCCCCCTGCATAAACGTTCATACAAAATCGATTCTGCATAGCCGTAAAACGAAAACCAAAACCCAAACCTGCAAATCCTGAATTGACGATTGTTATTTCATTTTTGTTGACCAAAATATCTCCTTGTATAAGATCTGTTATTTTTTCATTTCGGTACTGAACAAACGGAGCAAAATAGGCAAAGGTGGAATAATGCGTTAACACCGGGTTAACCGTTTCTTTATTGTACAACAGATTTATTCTATATTGTAATTCTCCATTCCCCCCTATTCGGTTTATCATATCATCTTTTTCGGAGAGTTTAAATCCACCACTAAAGAATATCGTATTATAATTCCCCAACTTTCTTTCATAGCCTAACTGAATAGTATTTAAAAAAAGATCCAACGGACCAACGTAAAAATAATTGTCTCTTTTTTTAAGTGATATATCTTGTCCTAATATACTTGAAGAGAAAGTTGAATACACTAATAGTAACAAAATTTTATTTTTCATGGCCTGATCTTATTTGTCTTTTTAAAATAAATGCGGGTCAACTTTAGCCCTTAAAGCATTCCTTTCCAACTTACCTGTCCACGTCCATTTCATAGTTCCTTTTTTATACAGCATGATAAGTGGTAATGTGTTGAGTTCAAATTCTTCTGAGACCTCTTTATCGCGATCGCTATCAATTCTCAGCACTTTCAATCTCTTCGGGTCGTATGATTCCATTTCTTCGATCACTGGTTTCATTTTAACACAAGCCGCACACCAACTGGCCGAACAATACACTAACACCGCAGTATCTTTGTTTGAAACGATCTTATTGTATTTATCCAAGGTGATTATCTCATCTTCCTGAAAGCCGCCATTATCCTTCACCGCAAAAAAAGCCGTACATACAATCAGTGCGATCACTAAGGAAAAACCAATTATGAGATATTTATGCTTCATTACGATCCAATTAATGTTGACTCATAATACTTGATAACCAAATAAGCCTTACGGGGCTTCTAGTTTCACGGAACTTACGGGATCCGTTATTTTATTCTTTCATTCCTTAAAGCCTTATGGGGCTTATCATTTTGCGAACCTTACGGGGTTATTGCATTAGAATTTCTGTTACAAACGTATAGGTATATAAAGGGTAAATCCATGAGCATGCTCAAGAGAGAATATGATATTGATCAGTTAAGGAGCTTTATCTGTTAAATATTAAGCAGAATGATAGAAGAAAAACAGCGTCCAAAGAGAAATAATGCTGAATATATTCAGATAAGAGAAAAGTAAATTCTTGATCAAAAAAAATCCCTTCCAAACATGGAAGGGATCTATTTGTTGTTTTAATATTTTACTTATTGAGGTAGTTCAGCACGCATTTTTAAGAATTCGCAATCATCTTTTGCGTATGCTTTCCAAGCTGCATCTTTTTCGATAGCTGTTTTTAAGTTGGTCATTGCTTCGGCATTGTTACCTTGACGAGCATAAGAAACGGCTTTTAAATAGAAGCAATATGCTGCATCTTTTTCGTTACTTGCATCAATGGTTTCTTTTACAGAACCTGCGTTACCTGATAAAAATTGAGCTAATGCTTTGTTGTGCCCTTTGAAATCACCAAAGTTGCTTACAGCATCTGCATACTTACCATCACGAATATTGATGATACCCATGTTGTATTTTGATTCTGCACTTCCACCTGCTTTTTTGTACATCTCCATTGCTAAAGCACGGTTACCTTTTTTAGCTTCAATGATACCCATGTTATTAGCTACTTCAGGAGCACCATTAGCAACTTTATCAGCACGTTTGAAAGCTTCTTCTGCTTCACCTAATTTATTTTGCATCAAATAAGCACCGCCTAAGTTGTTGGCTGTTCTCCAATCGCTTCCAAAACGTTTTTCAGCATTTTGGTAAACTGTTACTTTGGTATTTACATCGTTAACTAAGTTAGCGCCGTATAATAATTCCTCTAATGATAAACTATCAGGAGTTGTGTTGATCAATGCTGTGATCTGATCATCAGTTCTTGAAATTTTATCTACCATAATAGTTACTTCACTACGACGTAATTTCGGTAATACTTTATCAGCTAATTCAGTATATGTTTTAGAAAGATTTTTGATCTCTTTACGACGTTGATCAGCATCTGAGTACATAGTTAATACACGTAAGATAAGATCTTTGTCGGTCATTGTAGATGCTTCCATCAAACTTTTGAAACCATCCCAGTCTTCTTTTGTAGTTCCTACAGCATATTGTTCTTTTGTTTTACCAAATGTATTGTCTTTGTTCTTGTTCTTAGCAAATTCGCTCATTACTGCACTTGAACCAGATTTAGCACGATCTTTCGCTAAGTTCTCATTCTTATCTGTTTCACCATCCGGAGATGCATAAGCAGACACATTGATGCCGTTGAATTTATACCAAACTGAATTGATGTTCACTTTCACGAAATCGTTGAACGCTTTCATTTCGTCTGATTTCATTTCGCCCGGACGAACGTTCGATTGATTCATGGCATAATAAATATGCGTTGTTTGATTTGCAGGATATGATTTTTGGAAATTATCTTTTCCCATGGATGGCTTCTCATCGTTACGAACCAATAGCGAAGTAGCTAAAGTTCCGTCGGCCAATTTAACGGGATCAAATTTTTTCTCTTTTTTCTTTACTGTACCAACAGCACGAAGTTCAACAATTGCATTACGCATGCCGGTTTCGAAACCGAATTTCTCAGAAGCGTAACTAAAAGTTCCTCCTGATGAATAGCCAATTTTTTGACCACTTCCTGTTGCTTTTTCACCGACTAGAACCAATGGCTTTAATGCTTTCTCACCCGAAGCATATTTCACAACCGGTGTGATAGTTAAAGTAACTTTTTTAGCGAAAAGTTTTGGATTGAATTTTCCGTTAACACTGAACTGAACACTGTCTCCGATCATTTCAATAGGACTTGGAGTCAAAGTATATTGAATGTCTTTTTGCTTTTTTAACATTTTGCCAAGTCCGTCGCAACCTGATAATATCACGGCCACAGCTAAACCTGCACCAACTGTACGTAAAAAATTTGAATTCATCTTTTTAGTTTTTTTTGTGAAATAATGACTAAGTGGAACAAAAGTAGAAAAATATATTAATTAAAAGAATTTTTTTTTAACAAAACAAAAAAAATCCGCCTTTTGGGCGGATTTCTAAGGACTTAAGGCCTTTTAAATAACTTTTAGATTACTTTAAACTTGCAGCTTTTTTAGCCATTTTTGACTTCAAATTAGCTGCTTTATTTTTATGAATAATATTACGTTTTGCCAACTTATCTACCATGGCCGAAACTTTAGGTAAAAGGTCTTTTACTTCTTTTTTATCAGTTGATTCACGCAGTTTTTTAACGTACGTGCGTGCGGTTTTTGAGTTATAACGGTTACGAACGCGTTTTGCGTCGTTTGATCTAATGCGCTTAATTGCAGACTTATGATTTGCCATTTCTTCTTAAAATTAGGAGCGCAAATATAGCACTAATTTCGGATGTACAAATGTTAAAAAAGAATTTTCGCTATGTTTTAAATAAGGTTACTTTTGTATTGAAGCCATGAAAACAGCAGTAAATATAGCCCTTTGGGGCCTTTTAATTCAGCTGCCTTCGGCCTATGCTCAATTTGTTCCCGGCAATTACGAAAAGAACCTTGTGCCCAATGGGAGCTTTGAAAATCATCGTAAAAAGGGAAGCAATATAAGGCAGGCTATACCTTGGGGACAGGTATCGACCGTAGATTATTACCAAAAACCATTGGATAATGATACAACCGTGCAAAAAGGGGCTAAAGATGGGGATTGTTATGCGGGTTTGCGTTATCAAAAAAAGTACAAAGAGTTCTTACAGGTTAAATTGGCCGAATCGCTTCATCGCGGCAGTACATACGAATTTGAGGCTTATATACGTTTAGCCTTTTGGAGTAATGCGGTTTGTAAGTCGTTTGGCGTATTGTTCACCAAAGCTGGTTATACGGGTCAAGGGAGTGTGGTAAGATCGTGCATGGTTGATACTATTGCAAAGAAAAATGGATTTTTCAATAATTTCAGATGGATCCGCATTCATGGATTTTATAAAGCAGACGGTGGAGAAAAATATATCACTATTGGGAATTTTAGTGCCCAGATAAAAAAAGATCTTCAACGCATGAATATTTTGAAAAGAGGATTCAAAGAAGCTTATTACTTTGTGGATGAAGTTTCGTTGTACCGAAGAAAAGAACCGGAAGAGTATGTGGAGACAATAATTGTTGGTCCGGACAAAAAGAACTTTGAAGAGGATAGTGTTTTAAAAGTAAAAGCAGATCTTAAAGTTGGTGATAAAGTTGCGTTACAAAATATCACTTTTAATCCCGGATCATATTTTATCACGCCCGAATCGCACATTGAATTAAATAAATTAGCCTTGTATCTCATAAAAAATCCAGGTATCACCATTCAGATAAATGGACATAGCGATAATACAGGAATGAAACACAAGAATCAAAAAATGAGTGAATACCGAGCGCGAGAAGTGTTTGAATATTTGATACTAAAGGGTGTGCAAAATAAAATGTTGTTCAAAGGCTATGGAAGTGCAACACCAATTGCAAGTAACGATACTGATGATGGGAAAGCAAAGAATAGAAGAGTGGAGTTTGAAATTATTAAAAATTAAGAATAAGGAGACAGAAGAGAGAATGAAAATTGTAACTATAATTGGGGCAAGGCCACAGATCATAAAAGCAGCCGCGTTAAGCAGAGCTATTAAAGATCATTTTGCAGGTAAGATCACCGAAGTGATTGTTCACACAGGACAACATTACGATGAGAATATGAGCAAAGTTTTTTTTGATGAACTTGGGATACCTCAACCTAATTATAATTTAAATGTTGGAAGTGGAAGTCATGGTAAACAAACTGCAGCCATGATAACAGGTATTGAAGAAATTCTTTTGAAAGAAAAACCAAATGCTCTTGTGTTGTATGGAGATACTAATTCAACATTATCAGGTGCGATCGCTGCTTCAAAAATTCATATTCCGGTTGTGCACATTGAAGCGGGCCTGCGCTCATTTAGCAAAGCCATGCCGGAGGAAGTAAATAGGATCATATGCGATCATGTAAGTACACTTTTATTTTCTCCAACACTAACAGGATATAATAATTTGATAAAAGAAGGCTTCAAAGAAAATAATGTTGCGCCCTACTCTGCCGATAATCCAAAAATTTATCATAGTGGCGATGTGATGTATGATAACAGCATGTATTTTTCGTCTGTAGCGGAACAAAAAACAAAAGTGCTTACTGAACATCACTTACAAAAAGGGAAATTTGTTTTAGCAACCATTCATCGCAATAACAATACAGATGAACCTGCGCGATTGAATGCATTATTCAAATCGTTGAATGATATTAGTAATGAAAATAATTTAGATATTTTACTTCCGCTTCATCCCCGTACATCCAAACTTTTGGAAACAAATTTGGATGCTGAATTACTAAAAGCCGTTACAGCCAATAAAAAATTCAAAATAATTGCTCCGGCCTCTTTTTTAGAAATGATAGCCTTGGAAAAAAATTGTGCTTTAGTAATGACCGATAGTGGCGGAGTTCAAAAGGAAGCATTTTACTTTGAAAAACCGTGTATCATTTTACGTCCCGAAACTGAATGGGTTGAATTAGTTGAGTGTGGCGCAGCCATTGTTACCGATGCGGATGAAAAACGCATAAAGGATGCTTTTAAAAAATTATATTCTGCCACCAATTTAAAATATCCGAAACTTTACGGTGATGGAAAAGCTGCGCAATTTATTTGTGGCGAGATGCTGAAGCACTTGTAAATGAAACTGTCATTCATAAGTTTTATTATAGCTCTCCTTTTATTTTCTGGTTGCAGGAATTCCTTCCTCATCAAGAAAAGGTACAGTAAAGGTTTCTACATTGCACATTCGTCAAAAATAAAAACTGAGCGTATTGTTTTCTCTTCCGATCCATACGACGCAGTAATATCGCAAGAACATATAACGAAAAAAGATAGTGACTTAAAACTAGATCATTGTTGCTCTGAGTCTTCTATTGAGAACCATACCCCTGCGTTCAACGTGTCGTTTAAACACCCAATTAATATCATTGATAGACCGAATAAGATATTAAAACATTTCCATAAGATCAGTTATAATGACAATGGTCCGAAGCGCCACATAGTTTCGTGTATTACACTTGTGGTTATATTAGCAATGCTGATGGTTTTAGCTAAAGTATTTGGACTTCTATACATCATCCCTGTTAGTTTTATTATTGCGTTCACTGCGCTTAGCATATTCTTCATTATACGAACCCATCTAAACTAAAGATCCCCGGTTTTTGGCCGAGGATCTTTTTAAAAAAGAAATTTTTATTAGAACATTATTCCAATATTTATTCGAATAGCTCTTGCGGTTAATCCTTGATTCAAAGGGGCAAAATCCCATCCTGTAGAGGCATTAGGGGCATTGTCAAGTCCTTTTGTAAGATAGTCAGAATCTTTGTGCATTAAATTAGTGAAGGATTGAAAATAGTTGATCGACATTACTAACGAAGTGCTTCCTGCAATACGATATTCGGTGCCAAGTCCTAAATTCATTCCAATTCTGAATGGGGCAGCAGAAGCGTCTTTACCTAAATTAATATTAGTACGAGTTAATTCTGAAACAGTAGTTGTAACTGCCGCTGCAGTTCCTGTTATCGTTGATTTGATACCTTGTGCATAAGTATCATTGCCTTTTACTCCGGCTCTTATACCTAGTTCTCCGCCAAACATCATAAAATACTTCATACCGCTATATTCTTGCGTCATCATCTTCAACAATACCGGTAAAGTAACAAAAGTAGTTTTATACTTTCTTTCATTCATAATATATTGTGTACTCCCGTTCACTAATTCATACTCACTACTTTTTAAACCATCCTTAGCTTCAACCATATTATTTTCCTTATCTACAACAAGCTTTGCATTGAAGTCAACATCGTTTCTGTATGTGATCCAGCCTCCTTCAAAATCACCGCCAATTCCGGTTTGAAAACGAATGATATCAGACAATTTGAACTCCATCATCAATCCAAAACCAAAACCAAAAACAGCACCGCTACCTTTTGATCCGGTATTATCGCTTTTTAACCAACTTGGTTGTGGAGTTGCTCTTAAACCAAATCTGAATTTTTTATCAAAATCCTGCTGCTTTGGAGTTTCGGTAGGTGTTGTTGTTTGAGCAACTACGTTTGCACTTAACAAAACGCTCGTGCTTAAAATAAATAATATCTTTTTCATTGGTTAGAAATTTTAGATTTAACTTTACAAAGATAAAAATTTATTTATGTTACAAAACACAATTAAGGCCTCCTTACTTCTTTTTATCTTCTTCTTGTTTTGTACCTGCTCTCATGATCGTATGGAGGTTGATATTGAAACGGTTAGCATACCCCAAATAAAGTTTCAAAGGCTCGAAAAAGATGTGTTTTCAATCACAAAAGACAATATAGTCCAAAAAACAGCTGAGATAAAAAAGAACTATGGGATGTTCTACGAAAGATATCTATGTAGCTTTATTGATAGAGGTGGAACAATGGATAGTTTGTACGAACAAAACTTGCTGGGATTTGTGAATGATAAGGATATGAAAGGTGTTTTTGATCTTATTAGTAAAACATTTTCGGCTGATGATCTAAAAAAAATGCAAGCACAGATCACCGATGGCGCTAAACGCTTTCATTATTTTTTTCCAAAACGCAAATTACCAATTTATCTTACAACGTGCATGAGTGGATTTAATTATTCGGTTGCGAATTCCGATAGCACACTTGCCATTGGATTAGATATGTACCTTGGAAAAGATGCTCCTTTTTATAAAATGCTGGAACTACCAGAATATCGTACTCGCGTTATGACAAAAACATATATTCCCAACGATATGATTCGTGGATGGTTATTAAATGATTTTGATAATGACGCAGCCATTAATACCTTAGTTCATCATACTATTTTTTATGGAAAAATTTATTTTGCCGTAAAAGCTTTAATGCCCGAAGCAGAAGATAGCATGATCATAGGTTATACAAGTAAACAAATGCAGTATTGCAAGGAGAACGAAAAGAATTTGTGGGGATATATGGCTGAGAAGAATAGACTTTATGAGAATAACATGAGGACCGTTCAAGAATTAACGGGTGAAGGACCATTTACTTCGGCAATAAGTAAAGAATGTCCCCCAGGAATTGCAAAATGGATAGGATGGCAAATTGTAAAAAGTTATATGGATAAAAATGAAGATGTAACTTTGGAGGAATTGATGAATGAGAAGGACGCGCAAAAAATTCTTAGTAAAAGTAAATACCGTCCTTAATTATGAATGATGACTTATGAATTATGAATTATGAAAGTAAGTGAAATAAATTTTAAAGTATTGGTAGATGATGATCATTTGCCGGTGGATATTAAATGGGAAGCAAGTGATGCAGGAGAAAAAAGTCATGCCAAAAGTATGATGATAGCGCTTTGGGATGCGAATGAGAATAATACATTACGCATTGATCTTTGGACAAAGGACATGAGCGTTGATGAAATGAAAAAATTCTATCATCAAAATGTAATGACCTTGACCGATACTTATATTCGCGCTACAAACGATGAAGCCACCGCAAAAAAAGTAAAAGCTCTTTTTAATGAATTAGGAAAAGATCTTGGTGTATTAAAATAAAGCCACAGACTTATTCTACATTCTCGGCTACGCCGAGGCTATGTTTCTTGCCACGAATTACACTAATTTCACTAATCTGGGTTTGTAAAAATTCGTGTAATTCGTGGCTTAAACTGAATGCTATTAACAAACACAGATTAGTGTAATGTGATTGCGATCTTGCACACAGATTCGTGAAAATTCGTGTAATTCGTGGCTTAAAAAAGGCAAGCAGCAGAGCTGCGAAGAATTCTTTGATTAAAGTATTGGCACAGTTTTACGTTCGATAAAACCTCCGCCAACAAGATCATCGCCTTCGTAAATAACGGCACTTTGTCCGGGTGCAACACCACTTACGGGCGAATGAAAAATAACATCTAATTTATTATCGATTGTATTAATAGTTGCCAACGTTCCGGCATCTTTATAGCGGATCTTAGTTAATCCAACAAAATCTTCCGATAAATTATCGTATTTAATTAAATTAAAATCACGCACGCGTAAATGGTTCTCTAAAAGATCATCTTTATCACCAAGTATCACCGTATTTGTTTCAGGAATTATCTCTTTTACAAAAACCGGTTCGCCCATGGCAATTTCTAATCCTTTGCGTTGGCCTACAGTGTAAAACGGATAACCGCGATGCTTCCCCACTTTTTTTTCTTTATAAATATAATCTCCGCCATCTACTTTTGCTTCAAGATCAGGCAAACGATGTTTTAAAAATGAGCGGTAATCATTATCGGGCACAAAACAAATATCGTAGCTCTCGCTTTTATTGGCAAGATCATAAAATCCTGCATCCTTTGCCATTTGTTTTATTTCGGTTTTTTTAAATCCACCCAATGGAAACATGGTTCGATTTAAACACTCTTGATCCAATCCCCACAACACATAGGTTTGATCTTTTGTTTGATCGAGACCTTTATAAATTATCGTTCGGTCATTTTCTTTTCTCAAGCGCGCGTAATGTCCGGTTGCAATAAATTCGCAATCCAACATATCGGCACGTTTTAAAAGTGCATCCCATTTAATATGGGTATTGCATAACACGCAAGGATTTGG